>JADHUM010000015.1 GCA_016784545.1 Candidatus Neomarinimicrobiota bacterium | reverse complement strand
CGAGCCTAGACCGTTAGCTTACCTTCTGATAAAGGTGCAATTCGCTAATTATAAAATACGTATGAATATTAAAAGGGTTGTGACCGCGGTAGGAATCGAACCTACGACCAATTGATTAAAAGTCAACTGCTCTACCAACTGAGCTACGCGGCCATGAAGCGTGGGTATCATTCTACTTGAAACCCTTTAAAAAGCGAGGCAATATAGTTTTGTCCCCACCGCGGGCAAAACAATTTCCAAGTGAATTAAAGGTTTTTAAATCGCCTATTTGGGATTGGTTGTTTTTATAAAATATCTATCTTGAGAGCATGGAAAAAATAAATAGTCCGTGGAGAGTCATCTCTACTGCAGTATACGGTGCCCCGAATGAGGGCAAGATATATGGTATGCTGGAGGTGGATGTTACCAATGCCTGGGATATGATTATGAGTCACCGGGCTGAAGGTAGACGCATTACTATGACCCACCTGGTAGCTGCAGCTGTTGGCCGATCTATTGGCTGGGATATTCCTGAGATGAACGCATTTGTCAAGCGGGGGGCAATTGTTCAACGAGATCAAGTGATTGTGACAGTGGCTGTCAACATGCATGGTGGCAAAGAAATGACCAGTGTGAAGCTGTATGATGCCCACAAGAAAACAGTTTTTGAAATAGCCGATGAAATTCGCAATCGCGTAGCACAAGCCCGGAGTGGAGATGACAATGCGACCATGGACAACAAATCTTTCATGGCTAAAATCCCCTGGCCTTTTCGTCGTGGGGCCTTTCTGCTTTTTCGATTTATCACCAATACCCTAGGAATTCAAATTAAATCCATGGGACTGGGTCACAATGCCTTCGGATCGATTCTCCTGTCAAATATAGGTTCTCATGGCCTGACCACAGGAATGGCAGCGTTGTTCCCTGGATCTAAACTGCCTGCAGTTCTCGTAATGGGAAAAGAGGAAGACAAAGCTGTGGTCCGGGATGGGGCGATTGTAATAAGAAAAATTTTACCACTCACAGGTACTTTTGATCATCGCATTATGGATGGCTATCATGGTGGCATGCTGGCCCATCACATCAAACGCTATCTTGAGCACGCAGAGCTTTTAGCGGAAGTTCCTCTCGAATTGAAAGAGGAAACTGTATAAACACCATCCCATCTGTACAAACAGGTTTATGATTTAGGCTGTACCAGCTTCGAACGGTATTCAATGAGTACAGAGCTGAGGAACAGCCCTGTATTTTGAAGGATTTTTAATAATCCAACATTGGATTCCTTACTATCCACACTAAAACATCCACAATTAAAATCCAGACCCCGGGCCATGGCTGAAACGGTTGCCAGAATAAATATCATGAGCAAACTACCAATGATAATATTGGCTGCGCGCTGGTACCGATTGATGATCAGGGCAATACCACATATGAGTTCCAACCAGGGAAGAATGATTGCAGAGATGTGGAGGAGGGGTAAGGGCAATATACGATAATTGGAAATCGACTTGGCGAAGAGACCGGGATTCCAGATTTTATCCAGACTGGCGTAGATAAAAAGTAGACCCAGGCCTATTTGAATGCTTCGAACGAACCATTCACCGTATTGACTCTCAAGGAAATTTTCTAAACTGGAACGCATCAGGGAGTACTCTCAGTGGGGTAACCTGCATCTCTCCATTCCTGCCAACCCCCAAAAAAGAAATTGACCTGAGAAAACCCCATCATTTTTAAATCGGCCGCCAGATCAATGGATGCGTTGCAATCTTCTCCATCACAGTAGGTGATGATGTGTCTATCAAAATCAAGACTCTCTAGATATTGGAGTGAATCCAGAAAGGCATGGACTGGTAAATTGACTGCATGGCTTATGTGACCAGATCTGAAATCCTCAGGGTTGCGAGCATCAAAAAACAGGGCCGAATTATTCCCGAAGGCCGTATAAGCATTTTTTAGTGAGATATTAGTTGCAGCTTTATCATCTCCATTCGGGTTAATGGAGATTGAGGGTACTGCCACCCCAGTAGAATCATCACCTACTACTGTGATGTCAGTTAATAAACCAATACCATTTGGTAGAACAGCCTGTGCAGATATACCCAACACTGTGGCCAGGGAAAACAAGGTGAGAATATCTCTAATGATTTTGTTCATCTGATTCATACGATTGATAATAAAATGAGCTCTAATTGAATCCTACAAGAAACTAAACAGATTCTACTTAATCAGGGAAAAGAATGTAAGTGAGTAGCGTATTCACCTGACTTTCGATGAGACGCCTTCTATATTCAAAGGCTATAATAAAAGGAGGAAAAGATGGCTGGAAAGCGTATTGTAATTGGTGACAGTGAGGTTGAGATTCCAGATTTTGGAATGAAGACCTTTATTTACCCAATATTGTTATTATTGTTGGTCTGGATATTTTTTGCCGGACCATTTTATGTTGTAGATCCTGAGCAAAATGGCGTTGTGAAAACATTCGGAAAACTCAGTGATATCACTGAACCTGGTTTAAGATTTAAATTTCCTTGGCCCATACAGACTGTTGAATTGGTCAACGTCGAAGAAGTTCGGCGTTTAGAGCTGGGTTTTCGTACGATCCGAGCTGGCGGGAGCTCAAATTCTGCTCAGTATAAGAAAGTACCTACTGAGGCCTTGATGCTTACTGGGGATGAGAACATCGTTAGTGTGGATCTGGTAGTCCAATACAAAATTAAGGATGCCGGGCAATTTCTGTTCCGAGTGGCAGACCCAGAGCGGGCTGTTTCACATGCTGCAGAAGCCTCTATCCGACAGGTCGTAGGATCTCAGCCCATTGATCAAACCCTGACAACTGGAAAAGCTATGATCGAAGCAGCGACGAAAGAGCTGCTTCAAAAAGTGCTGGATAGTTATGAGGCCGGTGTCTATGTCTCTGAGATCAAATTGCAGGATGTAACGCCACCTCAACAGGTTGATGCCGCTTTCAAGGATGTTCAATCTGCCAAGGAAGAAAAAGAGAAGAAGGTGAATATTGCCCTGGGATATCAGAATGAAATTATCCCTCAGGCCCGTGGAGAGGCAGCTCAGGCCTTCCAGGAAGCTGAAGCTTTCAAGCAAAAACGTATCAAAGAAGCTCAGGGTGATGCATCACGCTTTACACAGATGTTGAATCAGTATGAACTGGCGAAGGATGTTACCAAAACCCGAATGTATCTTGAGACCATGGAAGAGATTCTCCCTGGCCTTGATAAGTATATTGTTGATGGCAAAGATGCTGGTGGTCTGGTGAATGTTCTAAGCCTTGAGAAGGTGAAAGGGGGTGCGAAATGAGAAATATTGGATTAATAATCGTTCTCGCGCTTGTGCTCCTCGTGGTTTGGGGCGGTATCATGATCGTCGATGAAACGGAACAGATTGTTATCGTTCAATTGGGAAAACCTGTTCGCAATATTATGAAACCGGGATTGAACTTCAAGATTCCCTTTATCCAGTCAGCAACCGTTTTTGAAAAAAGACTGCTGGAATATGATAGTGCACCGAATACCATCTTGACCGAGGACAAGAAAAACCTGATTCTGGACAATTATGCCCAGTGGCGAATTTCTGATCCACTTAAATTTATGCAGACCATGCGTACACAGGCTCTGGCTCAATCTCGTTTGGATGATATTATTTATTCGAGCCTTCGAGTTCAGCTGGGTACCCATCTCATGCACGAGATCGTATCCACAATGCGCGATTCACTCATGCATAAGGTGACACAAAACGCTAATTTTACCGCTGCGGACTACGGGATTGAGATTGTGGATGTTCGTATCAAGCGGGCTGATCTGCCTCGTGAGAATGAACAGGCTGTCTTTGATCGTATGAAGGCTGAACGTGAAAGAATGGCGAAACAGTTCAGGTCTGAAGGTGACGAAGAGGCTGTAAAAATCCGAGCCGAAACCGATAAAGATCGTGAGATCATTTTGGCTGATGCATATAAATTAGCTCAGGAAGTTCGTGGAAATGGTGAGGCTCAGGCAATTAAAATATACGCCGATGCCTATACACAGGATCCAGATTTCTATGAATTTATTCGTACCATGGATGCTTACAAAAAAGTTTTTGATGACAAAACCAAGTTGGTCTTGACACCAGAATCAGATTTTCTCAGATATTTGAAGGAAATGAAATAGTCTTTAAACTTATCCTGAAGATAGACTGTAAATATTACCCAGGGGTGGCTGTCAGAATGGCAACCACCCCTTTGTTTATAAAGCCGTTCTCATCCCAAAAAGGATTGCGGCAACTGGGAGCTAATTTATATTCAGCGGCTTCAAAACAATGAAGCAATGAATAAGTAATATGAGGCACTTGATATGAGCATGTTTCCCGATCTTCACTCCACAACAATTCTGGGAGTCAGACATAATGGCAAAGTCGCCCTGGGTGGTGATGGCCAGGTCACTTTTGGGGATACTGTGATGAAGCATGGAGCAATAAAAGTCCGCGCTATCTTTGATGGTGAAGTCCTTGCTGGATTTGCAGGATCTGCTGCAGATGCTTTTGCACTATTTGAGAAATTTGAAGCCAAGCTTGATGAATTCAGTGGGGATCTGGTACGAGCCGCTGTAGAACTGGCCAAGGATTGGCGCATGGATAAAATGCTTCGCAATCTTGAGGCCATGTTGGTGGTCATGGATATCGATCATGGATTGATTATTTCCGGTAATGGTGATGTGGTTGAGTCCGATGATGGCGTCATGTCCATTGGATCCGGTAGTCCCTATGCTACAGCTGCTGCACGAGCTTTTATAGCCAGCGGGAAAAAGTCCCCAAAAGAAATTGTACGTATGTCACTTGAAATCACTGCGGATATCTGTATTTACACCAATAATAAAATCAATGTTTTAGAATTGAAATAAGAGAACCATATATACATGAGTAAATTTTCACTTACACCCAAACAAATTGTCCAGGAATTGGATAAATATATTATTGGTCAGGATAGTGCGAAAAAATCTGTGGCCATTGCCCTCCGAAATCGGTGGAGACGTCAACAGGTTACTTCAGAGATTCGTGATGAGATTCTGCCCAATAATATCATCATGATCGGTTCCACAGGTGTGGGAAAAACCGAGATTGCCCGCAGACTCTCACATCTTGTACAGGCTCCATTTGTAAAAGTGGAAGCCTCAAAATTTACAGAAGTTGGTTATGTCGGTAGAGATGTGGACTCTATGATTCGTGATCTGGTTGACAACAGTTACAATATTGTTAAATCGGAGCATGAGATTACCGTTCGTGAAGCAGCCCTTGAGATGACCAATGAACGTATTATGGACTTGCTGTTACCCCCGTTGAATAATCCAGATAAAGAATCTGCAGAGTATCAGCGCTATCAGACTACACGGGAGAAAATGTATGCCAAACTCATGGCTGGTGATTTTGAAGATCGTCAGGTGGAGTTCAAGGTTCAAGAGGATAGCAGCAGCAGTGCCATGATGCAAATCTTCAGTCCCATGGGGATGGATGATCTGGGTATGAATATCCAGGATATGCTGGGCAATGCCATGCCCAAAAAGAAGAAGATGCGTCGTCTGAGTGTGACTGAGGCAAGGGTGCTCATTACTGCCGAGGAATCTGATAAGCTCATTGACGAGGAAAAGGTCCAACATGAGGCCATTCGCCGAGCTGAGCAGGATGGTATCGTATTCGTTGACGAGATCGATAAGATTGCAGTTGAAAGAGGTGGCAGTGGTCCTGATGTATCGCGGGAAGGCGTCCAGCGAGATATTTTGCCTATAATTGAGGGGAGCACCGTTAAAACCAAATATGGGACTCTGACAACAGATCATATTCTCTTCATAGCAGCTGGGGCTTTTCACATGTCCAAGCCTTCTGATCTCATCCCAGAGCTCCAGGGAAGATTTCCTATCCGAGTAGAGCTTGAGAATCTGACAGAAGATGATTTTATTAAAATTCTCACTCAACCAAAATCTGCATTGTTAAAACAGTATACAGCACTGGTGGGTGCTGAGGATGTCAAAATTACATTTAACAAGGACGCCATCGCAGAGATCGCCAGGGTGGCATTCGAGGTCAATGAGAGTGTGGAAAATATTGGTGCAAGGCGGCTGCATACCATCATGAGTAAACTCCTTGAGGAGACTTTGTTTGACTTACCAAATGAAAATACAAAAAGTATAAAAGTCACCAAATCCATGGTTACCAATACATTTAAGGATACGATGGCAGATCAGGACTTGAGTAAATACATACTCTAGAGAAAGCTAATTGAAGACTCAATATCAAATGAAAATACAATCATTAAAGACTCCGTCTACAGGCGGAGTTTTTTTTACAATCGATGCAAAGGAGGCCGAATGAAGCGAGATTTTTTAGCCGTAACAGATTTTAGCAAGGAAGAGATCTATGAGACTTTTCGTATTGCAAAGCAGTTAAAAGCAGATGTAAAGGCAGGAAAAGAACATCATTATTTTGCCAATGAAACCATGTCCATGGTTTTCGCAAAACCCTCTTTAAGAACACGGGTGAGCTTTGAAACAGGTATGGTTCAATTTGGTGGTCATGCGTTATACCTCGGACCAAATGATATTAGTATTGGCAAACGCGAGTCTGTTAAGGATATCGCCCGGGTAATTTCTCGCTATAACAATTGGATTATGGCCCGGCTTTTCAAACATGAGCATATGCTAGAGATGGCCAAATATGCCTCAGTTCCTGTAATCAACGGTTTGACAGATTATAATCACCCCTGTCAGATCATGGCGGATATGTTGACCATTTATGAACATCACGGCAAGGTTGAAGGTCAGAAGGTTGTCTTTATTGGTGATGGTAATAATGTCTGCAATTCATTCCTGAATTTTGCCAGCGTCATTCCTTACCATTTTGTTCTGGCAGCCCCTGAAGGTTATGATCCAGATCTCGAGACATTAGCAAAGGCACAGGCAGCTGGTCTCAGCAAGATTGAAGTTGTTCGTGATCCCATTGAAGCCGCCAGGGACGCTGATGTCCTTTATACTGATGTGTGGACCTCCATGGGTCAGGAAGCTGAGCGTCAAAAACGTCTGGATGATTTTGACGGTTTCCAGATTAACGCTGAGCTATTGAGTCATGCCAAGTCAGATGCTCTGGTCATGCATTGCCTTCCCGCTCACTATGGTGAAGAAATCACTGAGGATGTACTAGATGGACCCAATTCAGTTGTATTTGACGAAGCCGAAAACCGTATGCACGCCCAAAAGGCTGTGATGGTGATGCTGGCAAAATCTGGTGGAGCAGATATTCAGATATAGTCGGGTCAACTAAGCACTAGTAAAAAAGAGGCTGTCCCAAAAGGGCGGTCTCTTTTTTTGAGGTCTAAGGGATATAGTGGTTAACGTCCTCTATAGTTGGCTTCAAAGATTTAGCCATTGAGCATGCGGACAAGACCATAGGGTAAAGTATGTTTTTCGCACAACGAATCTATCTACACCCTATGGGTTTCGATAGACAAGTCTGACGAAGTTTACGAAAGGTAATAAAGACAATTCGTTTTACTCGTTTAGTTCGTTAAAAAAAATGAGAGTTTAGCTTTTTGCTCGAGCTGTATCCAATCCCTCTTAGGGAGATCTGAACCAAACATCCCTATAGACTAAAAGAGGCCGCCTCAGGTTCTGAGACAGCCTCTTTTTTTATTTCGTAGTGTTATCAGATTACATGGTTCGGAAGGTATCATCCTCGGAATAGACATTGATCTCGCCATCCGCCTGAGAATAACCTGCTATAAACCACCAATAACGAGTATTACCGTTGAGGGGCGTGGTTGCGTTGGTGGGGTAGGTCACGCTCATGGTGTTTGCAGTCGTCGCATCCAGCTCAAAATCCCAGATATCTCCTGTTGCAGAAGAGGTACGAACAATGATTTTGTATTTTACGGCTTCATTGACATTTGACCATTCAAAGGTGGGAGTCAGAGAGGTATTTTCTACATCTCCAATGGGACGCATCAGAATGGGAACCTCCAGAGGGGTATCAGAGACAACAATGGTTGGGTCACTGTCTTTATGACCGATGTCGTAAGCTATGATTTTATAGTGGTAGGTATTTCCTGGTGTCACATCTTCATCGATATAGAAAATACCAGTTACTGAATCCAGATATGAAATCTCATCTGGCGAAAAGAGTGGTGTGGTTGCGGATCTGAAAACTTTATAGTAAGCAAAATCGGTTTCAGTATTCGCATTCCATGTGAGTTCAACATTCACTTCAAAATCATTGGGAATATTGTGAGCCTTGATAGCCAATCCAGTGGGGGTTGCTGGTGATAATAGATTTAAGGGCATAAGATTCACTTCATTGGAGAAGGGACTCTCGTTGTCACTATCATCCACAGCAGTCACTTTGTAGCCATACTCGATGCTGTAATCCAACTGACTATCGAGATAAAAGGTTTCAACTACGGAAATGAGAAGCGAGAAAGTGCCATTTCCGGAATCACGGTAAATGTTATAGGTGGCAACATCGTCATCGTCAGGTGCCTCCCAGCGTAAATAGATTTGGCCATCACCAGATTGATTGGCATCAAAGGCAAGACTTGTCGGGGCACCTGGTGCAGTAGTATCATCTTCTTCAGGATCGCTGCATGACCACATGAAAAGTGCCAGGCTGATTGCTAAAATTATAGTCAGGTAACGTTTAATCATATTATCCTCCGATTATTAATGTCTGCTAATTTAATATTATCCCGTGAGAGTCAAGGGCATTATCTCGAGGGATGCTTGTGCTCAGATGGATGTGATCTACGTCTATGTAATAGTGAGCTTAGTTGAGGGATGGTCAGATCCATTGATTTTGCAATGGAATTTTACCTGACCCATCAGATCTATCCTGGACATAGTGGGGGAGAGCATAGCCAGGTACTTCGCCCTGAAGTTCCTGCAGTATATCCAATCCATGCTGTTGTGACACGCGGAGATGACCTGTACCCTGGACCATATCAGCCTGGTGGAGGTAATAGGGTTTAACCTTCATTTCAATCAGGGATAGAAACAATTCTTTCAAAACCTCAGCCGAATCATTGACTCCCTTGAGAAGGACGCTCTGATTCAAGAATGGGATTCCCATGGATACCCAGTTCAGGATATGCTGTCGGGCTGTTGCAGTAATCTCGGCGGGGTGATTGAAATGAGCTGACACCCAGACCGGTTTCTGAAGTGAATTGATAATCGCACCCAATTCAGGTGTGAGCCGGAATGGGTTGACCACCGGTAGGCGTGTATGTATTCGGATCACGCGCAGATGTTGAATACTATCCAGCTCCTTAAAAATGGCGTGGAGTGCCTGGTCACCCAGAGTAAGGGGATCGCCGCCCGTGAGGATGACTTCCTCTATTTCCGGGTGGGATCTGATGTAATCGTACGCAGCTTGAAGATCCTTCTCACGGGCATTGTGCGCCGTATCTCCAACAAGACGCTTCCGGAAACAAAATCTACAATATACGGCGCACAGGGCCGTTGGCATGAGCAGGACGCGATTGCGATAGCGGTGGACAAGGGCCTTCAACGGCCGAGATCCGCGAGCGGGGTTTTCATCGCCTATGGGATCAACCAGTTCTTCAGCTAAAATATTCAACTCTTCAGAAGCTGGAACTATCTGTCTGTATATGGGATCTGTGTCATCATATTGGTTTATCAACCTGAAATAATAGGGTGTGATTCCCATGCGATAGGTGGAGGTTATCTCATGGAATTGGTCCTTGGGCATCTTGAGGTTGCTGCCAGCGTCTTCCAGCCATTCAGTGAGTGTTGAAAGATCTTGGCAACTTTGTGCATGCTGCCAGGTCCAGTCCTTCCAACGCGGGTTTTTAGGATGAGAAATCATGAGCGAGTCTAATCCCTGAGGGATTGAATGAAAATGCTTTTTCGGCTAAAAAGAAAAAGGTGCTCTGACCGGAATCAAAGCACCTTCTTTAATGATCAAGCTGTGCAGTTACTCTGTGATCGACTCAAGGAGATATTGAGCGATATCCTTACTTGATGTTTTTGTATCCAGCGCTTCTGCCATGATGCCATCATTTATCATGGTGGCACAGAAAGGACAGGCTGTGGCAACTTCATCTGGATTGACGGCCTTTACGTCCTCTATACGCTCAAGGTTGATGGTTTTATCGCCCAGGGTTTCCTCGAGCCACATGCGACCACCACCTGCGCCGCAACACATGCCTTCATTCTTGTTCCGCGGAAATTCCTCAAGCTTTACTCCAGGAATTGCTTTGATCACATCCCGGGGAGCTTCATAGATGTCATTGTGTCGGCCCAGGTAGCATGAATCATGGTAGGCAATATTGGCATTGCTGGCCTTGGAGGGGCTAAGTTTTCCCTGATCTACGAGTTCAGCTAGAAATTCAGCATGATGAATCACTTCGTAATTTTTCCCCAGAGCTTTGTAGTCATTTTTCAGTGCGTTCAGGCAGTGGGGGCACTGGGTGATTATCTTTGTCACACCGTAGTTATCGAAGGTGTCGATATTTTGTTGGGCCAACATCTGGAACAGATATTCATTTCCCAGACGACGGGCCGAATCACCGGTACAGGTTTCTTCGGTTCCAAGAACAGCATAATCAACATTTGCATGATTCATCAATTTGACCATGGCCTGAGAGACTTCCTGTCCCCGAGAATCGTAAGCACCGGCGCAGCCAACCCAATAGAGATATTCAGCTTTGCCTTTCTCTCGCATCATGGGAACTTTAAGATCACCAATCCAATTCTCACGGTCTTGAGCAGATTGTCCCCAGGGGTTGCCATTGACTTCCAGATTTTTGAAGGTGGCGACGGCCTCTTTGGGGAATTTACTCTCCATCATCACGAGATCTTGGCGGGCACGTAGTATGTCTACCATGGGTTCATTTGCAACGGGGCAAACTTCCACGCAATATCCACAACTGGTGCAGGCCCATATGGCATCTTCGGAAAGCATCCAGTCAGCCAGGCGATCTCCAGATTCTTTACCCTTTGCCAGATCAGACACATGATCGCGAATGTAATAACGCTTGTTAACCTCAATGGCTGAGGGTGAAAGAGGTTTCCCGGTGATGTAAGCTGGGCAGGCGTCCTGACAGCGGTTACACATGATACAGGCATAGGCATCCAGAATATTTTTCTGAGGAAGATGCTCCAGAAGGGCAGCACCGTATTGCTCAAGAGATTCATCTTCAAAATCAATGGTTTCAAATGAGGCTGCAGTATGATCATTTGAAGTGATCATGTGATTGAGGGGACCCATAAACAGATGGGCATGCTTGGTGGTGGGGAAGTAGGGTATAAAGGCCAGAATCAAGCCTATGGCCAGCCACCAGGCTGCGTGTTCGCTGAAAACCAGCGTTCCAGTGCTCATATCACTCCAAAGAGAAGCCAGAGCTGATGCAGCAGGTTGAAAGACATCAACTTCAGCCAGGGCTATTTCAAAAGATGCGCCGAGGAGTCTGAAGCCAACATGAAAAAATATGAAGAATGCCACCAGGGCAGAATCAGTGAAGACACCCTTGCGTGCTTTCTCATTCAACATAACTGTTTCATTGATATGCAGGGCGGGGTCGTTCTGGATAAATCGTCTGAAAAGGAAATATAGAACTCCCAGGAGAACGACTATACTGAAAATGTCCACGAAAAGGCGGTAGATATTGCCTGCTATGGAATCGGGGAGGAAGTGAAACCCACTAAACAGCCCATATATGATATCTATAAGGTTCACCAACATATAAAGGATGAATCCCCAGGAAACGCCCGTATGAATGATGGTCGCTACGGGTCGGGTTTTAAACAGTGGCTTTCCTAGAAGAGCCAGTATACCTGGCAGTATGCGCTTGAATGTGGTGGTCCAATCTATGGGTATGGCGCCTCTCCCAATAATCTTGAACATATTACCGAAAGTTGTGCGTGTGGCTCCCAGTGATCCTAGTAGGACTAATAAAAAGACTGCTTTTTCCCAACCTGTTAGCATGAGAATTATCCTCCGTATTGCCAGCCTGTCTCAGAGAGACACATGGCTTTCTCTTCTTCTCTATGAATACCTGAGTCTACAACCTGGGAGATGATGATATGATGATCCCCCTCCTCAACGATAGTTTTAACTTCACAAGCAAGCCAGGCAGGACTGGATTCCAGGATGGCTCCACCCAATTCGTGAGTCTTTGCAGGGAAACCACCAAAGGTATCCCCATCCCATGAACCAGGCTTAAAAAAGGCGCCTGCCAATCCCTTATCATCTTTGCTCACAAGACTGATAACTAAATTTTTATTGGTTTTGACTGCTTCATATAATCGGCTGTCTGCCTTGACAGCCATAGTCACCAGGGGTGGCTCAAAACTGCTCTGAGTAAACCAGGTTACCGTTGCACCTACTGCGTTTTCAGCCTTCCCGGAGGAAACAATAGCTACGTTGTGATGGAACAAACGCAATGTATGTTTTTTTGCATCTAAGTTGAAAGTCATGATAGATCCCTTTTGCTATTTAGAGCTAATCTAGTCGGACCATTGTTATTTATCAAATGAAAGCCTACCCTTAAAATTTGGGTAAAAATATGGTCAATTTATGTGCCTGACTTGTTGCAAATATTGAACCGAACTTTGTCAGGAAGCCGGTTCAAAAAATATTAACTGCCAGATATGACTTTGAGTAATAATAGTGTGTCTTCATCACGCAGCGCATGAATTTGACCCTGCAACCCCAATCGCCAGTTTTTTGCAGGCCATTTCTTAAAATGAAGGAGTTTATCTGAGAAGTCAGACATATTCAACCAGCGTTGTTCACCTAGAATCGTATGGGGAGAAATTTGAAATCTCCACGGATAACACTCCTCTGGATCTTTGCCCAGGTTGACCCAGATTTTATCTGAAGCTTCGGTGACAAAGGAATCAATTTTGACAACAGCGGCCAATTTCTGTTCACCTGTTATGTAGTAGAAAAAGTAATCGCCTGGTTCAATCTCCAAGGCTTTTTTTCGGTGCCGTTTCTTTAAACCCTGTTGGGAAAAATTGAGACTTGATGTGATTTCCAGATTCTGTTTTGATGATATAATGAGCCAGCCTGACATGGGCTATGCTATCCTTTGGTTAAATACAAGCAACTGAGATGCAGTGAATGGGTTTTGAACTAGCCCTGTTTAACTTTCACATGTGCTGGATCCATCAGCGAGCCCTGGATGTCCAGATGATGGTTCGCAGCATGATGGCGGAGAATATGATAGATAAGAATTTCTTGTCCTGCCAGAGACAACTTTTCACTGATCTCGCCTATGGATATAAAATCATCACTACTACTTAAGAGCTTAAGTATGGCATTTTTGACTTCCAGAACATTACCCGCAGCCTTTTTTCCAGCTTCCACTCCAGGTTGATGATAGGCATTGATGTTGATCAGCGTGGCATAGAGGCCGACTGCGCGTTCATAGAGAGCAATGAGGGCACCTATGCTACGCGGTGATACATCGGGGATGGTGATGGTGATAGATTTACGATCACTGGCGCTCAGCGCAGTCTGAGTACCCTTGTAAAACCCGAATAGGTAATCTCCACTACTATTTTGACCATCCACGAGGATGGAGGAACCTTCACGATCTGAAAGAACCTCAATAAAGGTGACAAAGAAGTTGTTCAGCCCATCGCGCAATTGCTGCACATAGGCATGCTGATCTGTTGAACCTTTGTTTCCATACACTGCGATACCCTGATGTACAAGGTTGCCTTGGGTATCCAGGCGTTTCCCCAGGGATTCCATGATCAATTGCTGTAAGTATCTACTGAAGAGGAGCAATCTGTCTTTATAAGGCAAGACAACCATGTCTTTACTTCCCTTGCCCTCACCGAGGATGAACCAGGCTTGGGCCAGGAGTGCAGCTGGATTATCAGAGATATCGCCGGAACGGGTGATCTCATCCATTGTAGAAGCTCCTGCAAGAAGAGCATCAATATCTATACCCAGCAATGCAGCAGGGAGGAGTCCCACTGCGGACATCACTGAAGTTCGACCACCCACCCAATCCCACATTGGGAAAATGGATAGCCAGTTGTCCTCAGAAGCCAGCTTATATAGTTGGCTATCTTGACCAGTAATTGCAACTGCTTGCCTACTGAAATCCAATCCTCGGTTTGTAAACACCTCCTGGGTTTCCAGCATACCATTTCGGGTTTCAGCAGTTCCACCGGATTTGGAAATTACGATAACGAGGGTCTCTGATAGTTTCTCTGAGAGATCTGAAAGGACCCGATCTATTCCATCGGGGTCTGTATTGTCTAGAAAGTGGATAGTCATACTCGTTTTGGGGTCCAGGGCATCAGCAATAAATTGAGGACCGAGGGCAGACCCCCCTATACCTATTAATAGGATATGCGAGAAAACAGTTACGTGAGGGGTGAGTAGTCGACCATGGTGAACTGCAGTTGCGAATGATTTTATACTGTTTATTGTCTCTTCAATTTGCTTAGTAATTTCAGCAGTTGGTGCCAGCGAGTGGTTCCTTAACCAATAATGACCCACCGGTCGATTTTCGTCAGGATTAGCAATAGCACCATTCTCTAGATCCTGCATATCATGGAGGGCTATTTTAAGAGCAGCCTCTAAATCTCTTATTGAAGCATCTGACAAATCAGCTTCATTTAGGTCTAAAAAGAAATTCAAGGCTTTATGGGTATATAATTTATCTGTATAACTTTCAAGGTTGGATGAAAAAGGCATCAGAAGTATCCTCTGTAATTGATAATAATAAACACTAGTCCAATATATATAACATGCCAAATAGTTGAACAATAAACTTGGTTTCAGAAAAGAAAACCCCCTTGATGACAGGGAATCAACAAGGGGGCTAGTCAGTGGAGATTATCCGATGCGATAAAATCTGACTAAGTATATAGGAAGCTGACTCAAAACAGAGGGGGAGGGCTGAAATCCAGAGTTAAAAAAGACTTGATGCGGGCGGAATATTCATGCCTGGATCGAACTTTTTTACCCTCTCTTGTCATTCGCTCTCCTCAACGTTTTGATGCGTCAATAAGGTAACTAGAGTCTCAATAGCCATGCCAATGGGTTCGAGGATGTCCTAACTTATTGTATTATATGTATATATAAAAGATAGTGCTCTCCGAATGGAGTTGAAAATGGAGCAGGTTTCGATATAATAGAATATCATAATGATATACAGACTTAAATATCTCAGAAATACGGATTTCAACCAAAATAGGATCGTCTGCGGTCAAGAGGGTATGGGGTAAAACAAGCACGTCTAGAGGAACGTAGAACATTGGATGAAGGATTACATGCTGGGAGAACGGGGCTAAATAACAGCTTAAAATAAATGATAACAATGGTGAAGGAAAAATAGATGGGGACTGGTATATCAACATCATAAAAACAAAAGTTCCAAGTCGCGGCTACAAATTGTGGTATTGAGAGATTGTGAAGCGAGTGCAAAAAAGATTTGGTAAGTATGGTAATAATACTAACGTTACTTACGTAAAAGCAATTATTACGAAGTGCAAATAAATAAAACAGTTTAAAGAAGGTTAATAAATTGAGTATATTTTAGATATTATAAAAATTATTGAAATTATTTTTATTTGATTCTGGGTGATTTAAAGTGATAGGAGGGTGCGTGAGAAGTGCCGAAGTGGCAGGATTGTGGATCATGAAGGATAGTAAAATAATCCCAAATCTGCATGGAAAGGCCTATATACATTAAATTCAGCCATAGAAGATTGATATCTCTAAACATGGCAAATAGAATACTACCTAGTGGTCCTCCCATACAGGTGTTTTTCCTCCCGGGATTGAAAATAATGACAGAATTTCTCATAAATATTAGGCACCAAATTCGAGTGCAAAAAATTTATCATTAAAATGCTAATGGCAACTAATAAATATAGCATGCAATAACAGCATAAAAAATCAGCTTAATGTCAACTCTAAATTGACCAGATTAGACAGTGGCAATTTGAGGAATATTATCCTCATTTTAGCACAATTCCACAAATTAAATACATCACAACTGAGTGTTTGAATCCCCAAAAATGGGTTAAAAATAAGAGACAAAAATATGCTTATTCTCGAAATATCTCTCTGGATATGCACAACGCAAAATTGATGAGAAATTCACAAAAGTGAATCAGATTGATATTTAAAAATTCTTAAAATCCTTACTCAGCAATGGCCTCAGATGGCATAAATCTGATGTGACAATATTTGGCATCATTTATGGCGATGTAATATAAATATGCTAATGATGCCACATCCTGTCAAGAAATTGTGACACGTCAAATCGACCTTCTATAAAACCATTTAAAAAAATACCCATAAATACAATAATAACAGTATATAAAGTGATGCTTTTACTGGTGGCACATACTTTGACTTATATAAGGAAGAGAATATGAGAACGAGAAACGAAACATACAGTAGCCAAATCATGAGAGAGAGAAATTCTGTTTCTAAAAAAGTGAATTGGCTGAAATCCTCTGAGAACGATTATGCTGGAGCGAATGCTAAAACCAGCAGTCTAACTGGTCCTCAGAAAACTAGAAAAACATCGGTTCAAAATCCAACTGGTCAGATGATTATATCCAATTCTGATGTGACAATTCTCACACCAGAATCGGTTAAAAATTCGGCTCTGAACGCATCAGAAAAACAGAGTGCAAAGATATATCAGGGTGTTGGACAAATAGAGCTGAGGGAGAGAAAAATGAAAGATGTGTTAGGCAATATATCAAAATACGCAATATGTGCCATTATGACTCTTTCGCTGGCATTGGGGCAAGGAACTCCAAAGCTGGACATCCATATCTTGGATCAAAAAATCAACCTATCAGAAGCCGAAAAGAAAGATGCTACTCTGATTAGCTACTTCCCTGGAGACACGTTGCGATATTTGCTAACTGCCTCAAATACTGGTGATGGCTTGATGAAAAATCCTGAGATTGTGGATCCAATTCCAGCAGGTGTGACATATGTCGCGAAGAGTGCAACAGGTGACGATACTGAGATCACCTTCTCGATGAATCAGGGCAGTACCTACATGGCCTGGCCTCCTTACTACACTGTGAGGAATTCAAAGGGAATCCTGGTTAAGCGTGAAGCAACACCAGAAATGATCAGTCATATCAAGTGGAGTATTTCAAAAGATCTCACCCCTGGTGAAACATCAACCATGGAATTTCTAGTGGTGGTGAACCAATGACCCATTCAACAATATTTAAAAACGATTCCACTATGGGATCAAAAAATATGAAACAACAACAGAAGCTAACAAAAGGAGGGTTTAAAATGAAACCTACACGCTTCTTAATCGTTGCTCTTGTCCTGATGGGATTAGTTGCAACAGCCAGTGCCGTCACAGAAGAGGGCACTGTTATCTCAAACCAGGCCTTTGGTAATTACAAAGATGCCAATGGTAATGACATGGCTCAGGTCCAGTCACTTGTGGTGACAACCACTGTGAGCCAGGTTGCTGGTGTGAGTCTTGGTAGCAACCTTACCAGTCCAGTCTCAGCGATGGACTCAACCCTGTATGCCGTCACATTATCGAATACTGGTAATGGTAGCGACACCTACACCATTGGAGCTACAGGCGCAGCAAATGATGGTGGTACTTATGATTTTTATGTGTACCACGATGCTGATGCCAGTGGAACCATAAATACTGGTGACACGGAAGTAACCAGCTCAGGTGCCGTTGCATTCGAGGGTAGCTATGACCTGTTGATTAAGGTTGTAGACGTAACTTCTGGTGGTGGGAATCCTGGTGAGGAGCACGTTGTCACATTGACAGCAACATCTGCTTTTACCGTAGATTCAACAGCCACAATTACACTTACCTCAACCGTGCAAGCTGCAACAGTAACGGGTGAAACTACAATCATTGGTGACAATACACCTGCTCCAGGTGAGCCAATTGTGTACGAGTCATGTTTCACGAATGGTGGTTCTGAGATTGCTTATAATCCTGTGTTTGTTACTATCATGCCAACAAATACCACTCTGGATTTGACATCTGTAAAGATCAATGGTGGCAGTGCTGTAACCATCGAAACTGATGGAACACCACCATACTTCTACGACGTCCCAACGAGAACCCTGACACTGCAATTAGCAGATCTTGGTTTTACAACTGGTGTCGATGATGAGGTCTGTGTTCAGTTTGCTGCCATAGTTGATGCTCCACTGGCTGCAGGCGAACCCATTGGATTCCCAGCTGACAATCCAAAACTCACCTATGAGAATGAAGGTGGGGACGAGTATCCAGGTACAGTGCCAACTACTGATCCTGTTACTTTCCCTCCAGGTGGAGTTGTAGTTGATCAGACCTATGCTGTCTCTCTGGACAACGGCGGTGTGAATGCTCCTTATACATATACTGGCGATCCCGGAGATACGCTGATCTTTGACTTTACAGTTACCAATGATGGTAATGGTACTGACAATTTCACATTCGACGATACAACAGATTATGTAACTTGGGTATTCTACGCAGATACCGATGAAGATGGTGTCCTCTCTGCCGGTGAAAAAACTGCAGGGCCAGTTACTGAAACTGGAAATATGACTTCCGGTTTGGTTGTCTACTATATAGCAATTGGTACCATCCCCGTTGGAACAGCTGATGAAGCAACCGATACAAGTATCATCACTGCCATCTCACAGGGTGCGCCGGGAACAGTTTCTGGAACTGATACAAACAGTACAACCTGTACTGCTCCACTTCTGACTCTGGTAAAATCAGTGACCCACGGTGGATTCACTTACTTTAATGGTGATGCCAATGAAGCCGCACCTGGTGACACTCTGATATATACCATCCTGGTTGCCAATAGTGGTACTGGTGTAGCAACTACAGTAGTTGTGACTGATGCCATTCCTACCAACACGACTTATGTCGCTGAAAGTATGACCATCGATGGAACTGGTGATGATGATGCTCTTAATGGAGCAGGTGACGAAGCCTTCAAGGCTGCAAGTTCTGTAATCTTCGACTTTGACTCGATTGCTGCTGTCACAGGCGGAGATGATACAGATCAGCGCATCCTGACTTTCAAGGTCACCGTAGACTAAGGTTATCGAAGGTCAGTAAGTGATTTTTAGGTTCAAAACCCTCCACACGAATCCCGTGAGCGGTAGATGAGACGATTCCTCGCCTTAGTCTCCCTCATGGGGGCCGTGGTTTTTGGTCAGGTTCCAGTTGGTACCGAGATCATAAATGTTGCCCAGTCATCCCATCAGGATGGTAGCGGAACAACATTTGTGGGCTCTTCAAATGAGATCGTAACGATCGTATCTGAAGGGTATCAACTGGCAATCTCCAAAACCGCTAGTGCATCTGTAATTGCACCAGGCGAGAGTTTGACCTATACAATCACTGTTACAAATACGGGAAATACTTCCCCTGCACCGTTTACTATCACGGACACCCTGAGCTCCGGTCTTGATATCATTTCAAGCACACCTGAGGTCAGTGTATCAAATCAAATAGCAGTTTGGAACGTCGCCAGCATCGCTGGAGGCCAGACACTGGTATTTGAACTTGAAGTTCTGATTGACGAAAACCTGCCCGCCGATGAGGTCGTATCGAATACAGCCTGGTTGGCCGTTCCTGATGGTTTTCTTCTAGCTAGTGAATCAGCTGATGTAAACATTGGTGCACATTCAGATCTATTGATTACAAAAATAGTAAGTGAAGATGTATCTGCTATTGGAGATACAGTTCATTATAGTATTAGTGTATACAATACTGGCAATATCCCATCAACTGAAACAATCATTAATGACGAATTGCCAGAACACATTTCATTTGTAACTGCATCCCACGCGGGAGCATTTGTGGATGGTACCGTGTCCTGGAATGTTGGCGAAATGATGCCGGGAGACACCATTAATGTCTCCCTCGATGTTATTGTTGATGCAAGCATGCCAGCCAATGCAGGCTTAACCAACACTGCATCAGTTGAGAATGCACAGGGAGTTTCAAAAGAAGCTTCAGTTCATTCATTTGCAAATCCCTGGATTCAGACCATTAGTAAATGGGCTGCTGATGAGGAATATGCTTTTGGTGATACCGTTGAGTTTACGATTACTATCGATAATACTTCACCGGATCCTGTGCACGCCATCTCAGTGCATGATACACTTCCAGAACCTCTGGAATTTGTATCTGCATCTCATGGTGGCTCAATTGAAAACGGCGTAGTTGTCTGGCCGTCTTTTGGTACTTTGATTGCTGGGAATGTTATAACCCTGAATGTCGTTACAACTGTCGGCTCCCTTCTGGAAGCCAGACCTGAAATCACAAACAGAGCTTGGATCTCTACAGCCAATGCTGGAACCAGCTGGGGTGACCATATTGTGTCACTGGCTGCTTTCCCAGAATTGACATTAGAGAAACGATCATCTGCAACTGTCCAGGCAGGGGATTCACTGGTTTACACATTTATAATGAGTAATACTGGAAACTCAATGGCTCATGATGTAGCCTTGATTGATACCCTTCCCGCACATGTTTCCTTTGGTTCAACCTCTGGTGATTTTACCTACGATGAAGCTTCTCACAGCATTCTCTGGAATGTGAATGAGATTGCCTCAAGTGCCACTGATTCTCTGAAACTGGTCACTTATGTTGACTATCCAGTAGTCGATGGTACCATGCTAGAAAATACTGCACACCTATCTTGTGTTGAAGGAAGTGTGTCCCATTCTACATCCATTACTGAAATCTTTTCAGCTCCAGGATTATTCCTGGATATTAGCGGAACGAGAACAGTACTGGCAGGTGACACTATCCGACTCGCCCTTGATTATCGCAATTTGGGAACCGAAACAGCCACCGGTGTTGTTCTTACGGATACACTGGGAACTGATCTGGAATATCTCAATGCGTCACGAGAACATACTTACGATCCTGAAACTGGAATTATTACCTGGAATCTAGAAGATCTGACTCCTGGTGATAATGGTGTCATAGACATTACAGCTAAGGTTCCAGATGATTTCGTTGGAAAAGCTGTCATTCCTGTTTCTGGTTTGCTAAGCTGTGATCAAGGTGAGCAAAGTATAGATATACACATGGTTATTGTACGTGCTCCTATTATGAACATCGTACTCATAGGTGATACTTCTTTCATAGAAGCAGGTGAATTTATCCAATATGACCTCTCTTTTGAGAATCAGGGTGATACCACTGCAGTTAACGTTGTCGTTGTAGACTCACTGCCAGCAGATGTTGAATTCATGGGTGCCTCCAATGGTGGTGTCTATGATTCTACCAGTCACTCCGTGACCTGGAATGTTGGTGATCTCGAACCGGTTCAAGGGGAACGCACAGCTGGAAAATTCAGCGGTGCCTCTTCAAGTGAATCAAGTCGTCTTTCAAGAAGAAGTGAACCTGCAAACGAGTTTACCATTGATGTAAGGGTTGTCTACCCACTACCCAATGGTATGGAATTACCAAACACTGCCTACATCTATGCAGATGGGGTTTTACAAGCTACAGCTACCTGGTTAGCCATCGTAGTGGCTGCTCCTGAATTTGTATTTACAAAAACTGCAGATCTGGAAGTCTTCCCCGGCGATACTGTCAATTATCAAATTGCTGTGGCCAACTGGGGGACCGACCATGCTAGTGGAGTCAGCATTCTGGATACACTCGATTCTCGAGTTACCTTCCTGAGCGCAACTGGGACCTACATCTATGATGAAGCCTCGCATTCACTTTCCTGGTATATCGGACCGCTGAACGTTGAGCAAGCTGAACACTTTAACATTACAACTACTGTATCAGACCTGTTGGGTCACGGTGAACAAGTTGGAAATCGCGCCTGGTTGGTTTCAAATGAAACAGATGCCATTCCAGCTGAAGCACTTACAACCAACATTCTTCCGCTCAGTATCGTTGTAGATGCACAGCCCAAAACTATTCTTGGAAATGGTGCTGCTACATCAACTCTGTCAGCTCATGTTTATTCCTTCCTGGGCAATCCTGTTCCAGATGGTGTAAATGTGAACTTCTATACTGACTTTGGAACTATTCCCGACTCAGCTCAGATCACATCAACCATCGATGGTGTGGCTTATAGTACATTGGTTGCTGATACAGTTACCTTCGAATCTGTTGTAGCAACTCCTTATGCCAGAGCCGTTTTTGCACCAACCGAATGGGCTGATGACACAACCCAAGTCACCTTTATTATCGGTGCCTTTGATGGGATTATCTTCAATTATCAAGGTATTCCCCAAGAAAATGTAAGAGTCGAATTGAGAACCGTTGCTACCGGGGCCCATGCTGGGCACGATAGTACGGACGCCAACGGCTACTATCTCATCCCAATCTATAGAGACGATCTGTATCAGATTATCTACACTTTGATTGGCGATAATGGTATTCCTTATGAGACTGTACAGGAAATAGAGATTAATACACCAAGTGAAGGTTCATTGGTCACCAATCTCAATTCTGTTTCCGGTTGGATTTATGATGAGCTTACTGGAGAACCCATCCCTGAAGACAGTATTCTGATTATCGTGAATGGTGAAGTGATTGATACTACTGGTACACTGGGCAAAGCTTCAGATCATCATATGACGGATTCAACTTATACTGATACCACTGGAAGATACTTCTTTACTAACCTGCTACCTGGTACCTACAGCTTGGAAGTTGTCTACAATGGAATCAGTTCATATAGCGATGGTGGGCTGGATGTTAATTTAACCACTCCAGGACTATATGTTGTGAATGCAAATGTCACCCTGAGAAGTTCACCCTTCTACATGGTGAAAAAGGTAGACCAGATTGAGGCCGCAGTTGGAGACACCCTCCACTATAGCCTGAATTTTGGTACACAGGATATTACGTTTATTGATTCAGTATTTATAACCGATTACCTCCCCAATGGGCTGGAGCTAATCGCGAATACAGTTGTTACTGATGCGAACACGAATTACATCGGTCTGGACCCCATCACCAATGAAATGAACTTCACAAGAAGTGGAATTCAACTTGGTGACTCACTCCATATTGATTTCGAGGCTAAGATCACTATAGATGCTGGTCTCGGATGGATTGAGAATAGGGCACTGATTGCAAGTACCATCGATAGCACATGGAGCAATAGAAATACAAATTCGCAAGCGAAAACCAAGATCATCTTCCCCTTCCTCAAGGTTACCAAGCAGAGCAATCGTCGAGTCATAGAAATTGGCGATGTCGTTACTTATACTGTGAATATTTCCAACACCAGTACTGATGACATTGTCCATGATTTTGTGGTTGAAGATGTGCTGCCATATGGCTTTAAATTCCGTAAGAATACCTCATATTTGGATGGCTCAAAAATAGCCGATCCAAATGTTCAGGAAGCAGTCGGTAAACGTCTGGCAATGACCTGGACAATCGGTGATACCCTACAACCAGGTGAATCCTTCACGATGAAGTACCGCATTATTGCTGGTATGAATAGCCGCGAGGGAACCAACACCAATGAAGTCATGGCCAGAGCACACACCCTCTTAGGTTTTCCTGTGATTTCCAATCTCGCCACTGCCGATGTAGTCGTGAAGCCAGGTCTGTTTAGTGACCGTGGTCTCATCATCGGTAAGGTCTACTATGACAGCAATGCCAACGGAATCCATGATGAGAACGAAGAGACTGTGAAAGATATTGAGCTCATTATGGAAAATGGTGCCAGGATCCTCACAGATGAATATGGAAAATACAGTGTTCCTGATGTGGAAGCTGGTATGCATGTTATCCGGGTTAACGAACGTACTCTCCCAGACTTGAGCGAGATCATTCTCGATTCTCCAGATTATTTAGGTGATACTCAGAGCAAGATGGTAAGAGTCGCTGCAGCAAGTATTGCCAAATCGAATTTTGCTCTACGCCAAGTTTCAGTACCTGGCAAAATAACCGGTACTGCCTTCTACGACATGAACCGTAATGGTATTATGGATCCAGATGAAGAAGTTCAATCTGACCTGGTTATGGTCTTGAATGATGAAAAAGCCACCATGACCGATAGTCTTGGTAGATTTACTTTCAATAAAGCAAGTCTGGGTGACCTGACCCTGCGCATTGACGAGAGCAGCTTGCCTTCTTATGGGAGACTCTTCTCAGTTGATTCTACCGTTGATTCTCTGGGACTACCGGCAAATTTGTGGAACGTGACGCTGTACTCAGGCGATAGCATAAACATCAACATTCCACTAGAAAAACTTGAACTTTTCAGTGTCCTCAGCAAAGAGTCAACTCTGGAAATGAAAACAGAGATGCTCACTGAAGAATTTAGACTCCTCGTATACAAACCTTGGAGCCTCCTGATCAGAATCGGTTTTGTTTCTGGTTCCGCAACTCTGCAGAGTGAAATTTTTAATGAACTGAGAAATGTTGGCGATTTGATGAAATGGCAGACCCAGATCAATCTCGATATCAAGGGTCATACAGATCATCTCCCAGTAGCGCCTGGAAGTGGTTTTAGAGATAATCAAGAACTTTCTGAATCCAGAGCAATGGCCATCAGAACCTATCTGATACAAACAATGGGCATCAGCGAATCTCGCATTTCTGCCGTTGGTATGGGCGCCTCAGAGCCAATCGCTGACGGTGGTACTCCAGAAGGGCGATCACTCAACCGTCGTGTAGAAATGGTGTTCTACAATGCAGCTGAAGACGATTCTGAATTCAACCAACTCGAGTTCATGTATGACATTAATTACACAGGCGAAATACCTGTTCGCAGCGTACGTTTTCACCAAGAATTACCTCCAGGTTTTATCTATAAGCCTGGTACCGCCATCCTTGATTCAACCAAGCTGGAACCCATTGTCAGTGGTGAATCACGAGATATCTGGAGCTTTGGTGACTGGGATGCTGAGAAACACACAAAATTTGATGCAGCTATGAAACCAGATGATTATGAATTAGTTCAGAATACTGGTATAGTTGCCGCTCACCTTGAACTCATGGATGAAGACGGAAACCTGATTCAGACCGATACATTGGAAACTCGCATCTCAACCCTGGTTGAAACCCTGTCCTTTAACATGATCCTTGAGGGGACACAGTTTGATGTTGGATCTGCAGATCTTAAACCTTCGGCCGAGCCAAGCCTTCGCAAACTGGGTGACTTCCTCTCATGGCAACCAGATATCGAAATCGTCATTGAAGGTTTTACAGACAATCGTGGTAGCATGGAATTCAACATGCTGCTGTCTGATTGGAGAGCCATCAGTGTCAAGAATTTCCTCCTTGAAAATTACAACCTGAATCCTGAGAATATTCATACTCACGGCTTGGGTCCTCACTATCCTGTTGGCGACAATGAAACCTGGGTTGGTCGCGCAACCAACCGTCGAGTCGAAGTACTGGTGAATGCTGAAGTGGGTGAAGCTGCCTTACTGGAACTTGATGTGATAAAAGAATCATTGAAACAAAAAATTGTTATTCCTGTGGACGCCTTTGAAAGTATGTCACCTGATTCTGCCTTAGGCATTCCAGCTAACCAGTCATCAACCCTTCTGCTGAACATGAGCTATCCAGCCTATGCTACAGCCGATTCTATCTCTATTACACTAGCGCTTCCTGCTGATTTAGAGTATGTTGATGTTGCAGGTACCTTTAAAACTTGGGGTCAGACACTTGAATCTGGTGGCCTGGAAGTGGTCTCACCGGTCAAACTACATGCTCCTGAAGGTGTTGTAGGCCTAAGAGAACTCTTCATGAATGTTCAGCTGTTCAAAGGAGGACAACCACTGTCCAGCAATATTGAGAAAGTATTGAGAGTAAATTTACAAGAATCGGAATCCGGCAATGAATAGACTGTTTTCAATACTGGCTGGTCTACTCCTATCCACCACACTTTTTGCTCAGATACTCATGCTGGAGCCAAAAGACAATGCCGTGAGCAAACTGAATAATATATCAGTCACTGTGGCTGGAAAAGCAGGATCACCTGCAACATTATTTATAAACGATGTTGAAGTGGCCAGTGAGATTATAAGAATTGATGGTTTGTTGGATTTTCTAAGTGTTCGAGTGCCTGCTGGACCAGTTACACTCCGCGTGGAAGCATTAGGTGCCTCAGAGCGAACCTTCACAGTTGAGAAAAAGATTCACGTCCTGGGACCTCTGGGACAGATTAAAAATGTTTCTGGAGATATCATCCTGCCTGCCGATGGAAGAAGCATTGGTAACTATAAATTTGAATTATCCGATGAATGGGGCTATCAGCTCCACGATGTGAAGGTGGTAACCTTGAGACTTTCATCAGGAACCTTGATTGATAAAGATTTTGATGAGCATAGCACGGGACACCAGGTGCAAGCGGTTGCAGGCTATGTTTCGCTTAGCATCCAGGCTGGAGACGAACCCACTGAACGTTCGACCCTAGATTTTCAGGCCGGAGGCTATAGCCAGCAATTCAATGTCAGCTATACCATTCCAGAAGAACCTTTTCTCCTGGTTGGTGCCGTCAGTGGTAGTATATCTACCCTGGGTGCAGGGCAGGATCCAAACGCTTTGCCCCATTTTGGCATCATTAACAGGAATAACACCCAACTGGGTGATAATGTGCTGGTAGGCGGACGAACCGCCTTTTATGGCAAAGGGAGTATCAAACCTGGTCTCCGACTGACAGCCTCTCTGGATACAGATAGAGGGTATCTCGATCAACTCTTTGTAGATGTTGATCCCCAGGAACAATATCCCTTATTTGGTGATGCAAGTACCATCACATTCGACGCACAATCCAGGTCAAAACTTTTTGCTAAACTTGAACAGAATGAATCCTTTGTCTTGCTCGGTGATTTTAATACCAGCATGACAGATAACGAATTTACTGCCTATAACCGAACCTTCAATGGTTTGCTGGGTTCCTATCTCTATGAAAATCATGAGATTCAAGTTTTTGCAACTGCGACTGATAGATCTATGGAGCAGGAAGAAATAAGGGGTGAGGGTATTAGTGGTTTCTACTATCTTAACCATGGTAGCATGACGCGTTTCTCCGAAAAAATACGTATTGTCACCAAAGATAGATATCATCCAGAGACTGTACTGGAAACCAAAAACCTCACCCGCTTTTTTGATTATGAAATCAACTACGTCGATGGAACATTGATGTTTAAACAACCCGTCGCATCTCTTGACGGAGCAGGGAATCCAATTTTTATTGTGGTTTCCTATGAATATCAAGGTTCAAATACCCGATCCTGGATCGGTGGATTCCGTCATAAGAGCAAACTAGGCCCAGACGGAAAAATCAATGTGGGTACCACCTTTCTCACCGAAGAGCGTGCCACTGCAAACTATATGCTTTATGGTGTGGATGCCACGGTACCTGTAAACGATATGATTACCGTTTCTGCTGAATTAGGTCAATCCCGTAATCCCAATGATTTTGTCGATAGCATCTCTGTGGGGACCGCAATCAAGACAGAAATACAGGTGCACAATGCCTACCCGGGATTAAATGTAAAAGGCTACATCCGCAATGTGGGTGATGATTTTGTGAATGCCTCACAGGTAGGGGCTGGAACTGAGCGCGGATCATTCAAATATGGTTTAAATGCAAAATATGACTCCAAAAAATACGGTAAAATCACATCAGAGTATTATGATCAAACCGGATCCCTGGGTACCGCCAATACCATAGATAGTCGTGTGTTTAACATGCATGTCGCACGTCAAGTGAGGGAAAATTCAACGCTTAAATTGGGCTATGAAAATGCACTCCGGGAAAAGTATGATGCATCAGACAGTCTATTGACTAAAGACTATTCCAATCTTCTCAAGGCCCAATATGATGTACTGCTCCTGGACCATATCAAGGCTGTATTTGAGCATGAACAAAATTTGACGCTTACCAATAGAACCAAACCTACCAATTCAAGTGTTGGACTGGTTTATCCCATAACGGAGCAACTCGAGGTTTATTGGAAATACCGCTTTATCCAGGGTACTGGAGTGAATCGTCAGAGCGTCCTGGGTTTTAGATCCAGTGTGGGTGAAAACACTGATATTGAAGGTAAATATGAAATCGGTGGAATTACTGGAGATCAGCGTAATAGGGCCACGTTGGGTTTGAAAAACAAATGGTACTTGCGTGAGGACCTGGTTGTGAATGTCTCCCTGGAAAATACAGCTACTGTAGATTCATTTGAAATTCCAACAACAAGTCACCAGGCCATGGCTTTATCGTTCGAGTATCTCCCTGAGATGCCCTGGAAAGCCATTGGTAAGTATGAGGTTAGAGACGACGCCAATAGTCTCCAACGTGTAATTACACTGGGTGGGGATATGCGCATTTTTGCTGGGTTCGGTGCCATCGCAAAATTAGATCACTGGGAAAATAGATACAAAGTTGGCAATATGGGCTCTCAGACCCGTGAAAACTATCAGGCTGGTGTGGCATATAGACCGCAGGATTCTGATCAAATTAATGCCCTGGCCAAGATCGCTTACGTCTCAGATCGGAACAGTCAGATTGCCATTCCAATACGTCAGGATCGCTACATATTCTCAGTTCATTCCTACTGGCAAATTGATAGGAAAATTGGATTAGCATCGAGATTTGCTACCCGCTATGTATTGGATGATGATGCTGTTTTTGATGAAAGTATCAGCACCCAGACCTATTTCTTCCAGTCAAGGGCCGAGTATGCATACACCAATGAATGGAGTGGTATTTTCGATGCACGCTATATCTATATGTCGCCAACCAGTGAAGGCGCATTCGGTCTCGCTGCAGAGGTCGATTATCTTGTTTATAAAAACATTCAACTCGGTGTGGGGTATATTTTAAAGAACTATTCAGATGCTGATTTTAGCTTCCTGGACTACCAGTACCACAACCTGTATTTTGCACTTCACGCCAAATTCTCTGAGGATATTTTTAACTGGCGTTAATTTCCTCAGTTTAATACAACTGTAAGCGAAAAATAAAGCAGGTAAATGGGTGGTTTGTTCAAAGTCATTCTATTGGTCTTCTATTCGATTTTGCAGAAATTTATCTATCTTCTCTCATGGCCGGACACTTACACATTGGTACCTGCAGTTGGAAATACCCTTCCTGGGAAGGCCTGGTGTATACTTCAAACAAGCCCGAGAACTTTCTGCAGGAATATGCACAAAAGTATAAGTCAGTGGAGATCGATCAATGGTTCTGGTCACTTTTTGGAATTGATAAAGTTGTGCTACCTAAAGCTGAAGTGGTCCAGGAATATGCGAGTTCAGTACCCGAGGATTTTCGATTTGTCATAAAGGCCCCTAATAGTCTGAGTCTCACACACTTGTACAAAAGTCATTCAGCTGGTGAACTGGTAGCAAACCCCCATTTTTTATCTCCAGAGCTTTATAAGGCCTTTCTTGGTACGCTGGGGGCTATTCATCCTCAGATTGGAGCTATAAATCTCCAGTTCGAGTATCTCAATAAACTCAAAATGCCATCTCCTCAATTATTTTTCGAACAACTCGTTAATTTCTTAAAATCAATTGACACATCCATACCCCTGTGCATTGAATTAAGAAATCCAAACTTTCTGAATGACGGATATTTCAAGATTTTGGCTGAACATAACATAGGCAACACCTTTTGTCAGGGATACTACATGCCTGGTATACAAGAAGTATACACCAATCATGCACACCTCCTCCATGGAACCTCAATTGTTAGGCTCCTTGGTCCTGATCGACAGGGTATTGAGAAGACAACCGGAAAAAAATGGGATAAGATTGTTGCGCCCAGGGATTCAGAAATTCCAGGGATTGCCCGTCTCGTAAGAAAAATGGTGGATCAATCTGGCATGGATGTCTATTTGAATGTGAATAACCATTATGAAGGCTCGGCGCCTATAACCATCGAAAAATTGCTTCAATTTCTATAAATCTCAGGTTTTTCCATTGCCATTGTGACATGGAGAATTAAGCTGAAGTGTCACTATCATAAATGGGGAACCGAATGCAATCACAGTTACAAGTTGATGTTGAAAGATTAGCCTCGCCAGGCTCACGCAAGGTGGGAAGCTCTGGACATGATCAGGCAGCAGTGTATTTGAAGGAACGTATGCAAAGTGCTGGTCTTGAACCATATCTTGAGAATTCCTATGAGTTGGCATATCAGGTTGAATCAACTCAATACAAAAATCTTGCAGGAGTGAGGGTAGGATTAGATAGATACTTAAAGCCAATGCTGCTTGTGGCCCACTATGATACATGTGGTGACCAACCTGGAGCCGATGACAATGCTGCCGCCATCGCCATCTGGTTTGACGTTTTGGAGGCGTTGACGAGAGTCAATTTGCAAAGAGACATTATATTTCTTTTCCCAGATGCTGAAGAACCCCCACGCTTTTTATCCGAACACATGGGCTCCACAAATTTCTACGAAAAACAGCTGAAGCACCCCATCCATGCCGGGCTGGTTCTGGATCTCGTAGGTCACGATATCCCTCTGGAAGGATTGGAAGAACTGCTCTTTATTTTTGGTGCAGAGAGTCACCCTGAAATAGCTGATATCTTAACGACTGCCGAATTACCAGATGGGCTAAAAAATATTGCCACCTTGAATCGCTATGTGGGAGATCTGAGTGATCATCACGTCCTTCGGGAACATGGTGAACCCTATCTGTTTTTTACGTGCGGGCGTTGGGAACATTATCATCAGCAGAGTGATGTACCAGAGCATTTAAACTATGAGAAAATGGCCAGGATTAGCCAGTATCTGGTTTCAGTTATTGAAGCCTTGGATTCAAGGGTATTAAACGAGAGTCGGACTGATTATGACCCGGTGGATATGGAGCTGTTTCTCCTCAAGCGTGCCCTGGGGTCCTATTTGAATCACCATGGTATTCCCATGAGCAATAGGGATGATATTCAGAATTTTGTGCTAAACTGGATACAACAACACCAGCTATAGATTAGTCAAAAATATACTTTTCAAAACCGCTGGTCATGAACTCCTTGAACGATCCATCTGTTTCACGCGTGATGAGTAAGCCTTCCACATCGGTCAAATTTTCCAGCCAAATTAACCCTTCTTCCTGACCCATCACCATGACTGAAGTGGACATACCATCAGCTAGGAGACAGGTATTTGCGATAACGGATACTGAGGCCAGATTGTGAGCGATAGGAGATCCAGTGCGGGCATCGATGGTGTGGGAAATGCGTTTGCCCTCAACTTCACGATAATTGCGATAATCTCCACTGGAGGCGATAGCTTTACCAGTCAATTGGATCACATGTTGAAGATCAGCCCCCGTTGCGCCACCAAGTGTCGGTCGATCTATACCTATTTTCCAGGGTTCTCCCTCCTTATTAAAACCCTGTGTCACGATTTCGCCCCCAATTTCTACAAAAATGTTTTCATGACCCCTCTCCCTGAGTAAATTAGCGATATAGTCAGATCCATCCCCCTTGGCGATGGCGCTCAGGTCGATGGTAATTCTTGGATCAGATTTTGTCAGTGTGGAATCCCCAACTTTCAATTTATCACAACCCGTTAGTTGCAGCCAGGAATCGATTTCCTCAACAGTAGGAAAGCGATTTTCTCCAGGTTCAAATCCAAATCCAAAGAAATTTACTATGGGCATGACGGTAATATCAAAAGCTCCATTTGAAGATTCGCAAAAGTCTTGGCCAGCTTTTACGACCTGAAGCAATTTATGGGATACTGGAATGGGGTAGATACTCTGATTTCGATTAAAACGAGAAATTTCACTCTGGTCTTCATAAGTGGACAGAATTCGATTAAAATCCAGGAGTACGCTATCTACACTGGTTGCAATTGCACTGCGACCCATGGCATCAATGGGGTCCCCAACGATAATGATGTGATATGTGGTTCCCATGGTTGATCCATTAAAGGCAAACTCTGAGAAGTTGACACCATTATCACCGCAATTGTTCAGGGAGAAGGAGAGACAAGCCAACAATGCGACAAAAATGGATTTCGAAATGAGATGAATTTTTGTTTTCATGGGAAAGCCTCCTAATTGTCTTAAAATCTAACAAAAAGGTCCGGATAACCCGAACCTTTTATGTTATTATTTTTTAAAGCGGTCCCGAATTAGAAACTATCGTAGTCGATCATCTCTTTTTCAACACCCATATTGTACAGCATATTGTCTACAGCATCCACCATCATGGGTGGTCCACACATGTAATATTCGATATCCTCGGGTGCTTCATGATCACAGAGATATTTATCCTGGACCACTTGATGAATGAATCCAACTGGGCCATCCCAGGCATCTTCCTTCAAGGGGTCTGACAAGGCGACATGATAGCTGAAATTCGGAAATTCTTTTTCCAGTGCTTTGAACTCATCATCGTAAAACATCTCACGTTTTGACCGGGCACCGTACCAGAAAGAAATTTTCCGCTTTGTCCGTTGGGTCTTGAGGAGATCAAAGATATGGCTACGCATGGGTGCCATCCCCGCTCCACCACCAACATACAACATTTCACGGTCGGTTTCTTTGGCAAAAAATTCTCCATAAGGACCACTAACCATGACCTTGTCACCTGGTTTTAGGTTAAAAATATAGGAGGAGGCTAGTCCAGGAGGAACATCCATTCCTGGGGGAGGACTGGCGATACGCACATTGAGCATCACAATATTCCCCTCTGCTGGATGGTTGGCCATTGAGTAAGCTCTAAAGATGGTTTCATCCAATTCGGAGTGATAGCGCCACATATTGAACTTATCCCAATCACCTCGATATTCATCCTCGATATCGAACTCTGAATAATCCAATTTATGAGGAGGAATATCAATTTGAATATATCCGCCAGCACGAAAATCAAGATTTTCGCCTTCAGGTAGCCTGACTACAAATTCTTTGATGAAAGTTGCCACATTATTATTGGAAACAACCTCGCACTCCCATTTCTGAATATTGAAAATCTCCTCTGGGATACGAATATCCATATCAGATTTAACTTTGATCTGACAGGTCAGACGAACGCTCTCTTTTATTTCAGTGCGGGTTAGATGGGGTTTTTCGGTTGGTAACACTTCACCACCACCAGACTCAACTACGCAGGTGCACATACCACAAGTTCCACCTCCACCACAGGCAGACGGAAGAAAAATCTTTTCAGCAGCCAGGGTTTGAAGCAGGGTTGCTCCAGCAGGGGTAGTAATTGATTTTTCATCATCACCATTGATAAGAATCTTCACATCACCAGTAGCAACCAACTTGGATGTGGCATAATTTAAAATAACTACCAGCACCAATATTATACCTGTAAAAACGAAGGTACTAAGCAGAATTAAACCAAGCATGCTCATATTTCCTCCTTTACAGACTTATGCCGGAAAAACTCATGAAAGCCATAGCCATGAGTCCAGTGATTAACATGGTGATACCTAATCCGCGTAAGCCATCAGGTATATGCGAATAGCGAAGTTTCTCTCGAATGGCTGCCATGGCAGCAATGGCCAGGGCAAAACCTGTTCCTGAACCAAGCCCAAATACGGCTGATTCAACAAAGGTATATTCTCTTTCTACCATAAAAAGGGAAGCACCTAGAATGGCACAGTTTACGGCTATGAGGGGCAGGAAGATACCAAGTGCACTATAAAGACTGGGGCTGTACTTGTCTATGATCATTTCCACCAGTTGAACCAGGGCTGCAATCACAGCGATATAGGATATGAAGCCCAAAAAGCTTAGATCGACATTTGGAAGACCGGCCCAGGCAAGTGCTCCAGGAGCCAAAAGATAATGATGCAATGCCCAGTTCGTTGGAACCGTGATGACCTCTACAAAGATTACAGCTGCACCAAGCCCAATAGCCGTATCAACTCGCTTTGAAACCGCCAGGAAGGAACACATTCCCAGGAAGTATGCCAGGAGGATATTATTGACGAAGACTGATTCAACGAATAAACTAATTAGATTTTCCATCATACTCCTCCTAGTCCGCAACCGTGCCGGTTATTGTGCGTTGCACCCAGATAAGTAGTCCGAGTAAAATAAAGGCTCCTGGGGCTAACACCATTAAGCCCATATTTTGATAGCCTGCTGCATAGGCAGCATCAGGAATTAGCTGGACTCCAAGCAGGGATCCAGATCCCAATATTTCGCGGCCAAAAGCCACTGCAATCAGAAACATGCTGTAACCAAGACCATTCCCAAGTCCATCCAAAAAACTTGGCCAGGGTTTGTTTTGGAGTGCAAAGGCTTCTGCTCTTCCAAGTACAATACAGTTGGTAATAATCAGTCCGACAAATACACTCAACTGTTTACTGATATCATACAAGAAAGCTTTCAATACCTGATCTACCAGAATCACAAGTGTGGCCACAATGGCCAGCTCAACAATAATTCTGATATTTGAAGGAACTTTATTCCTGATTAATGAGATCAACACATTCGAAAATGAGATCACAACAATCACAGCGATGGACATCACAATAGCTGTTTGCATCTGCACCGTTACGGCGAGAGCAGAGCAAATTCCCAAAACTTGTGTTGCAATGGGGTTGTTGTCCATGAGTGGATCTTTGAGAAATACCATGTTCTTTTTACTTAATAGACTCATGACGAACCTCCCCGTATAATGGTGAAGTAGGGCTCATATTTTTCCAGAGTTGTTTTGATAAATTCATTCAATCCGTTACCTGTTAGAGTAGCGCCACTGATACCGTCTACCTTATGCTCGATACCTTTATCGCCATCTCGAATTTTTCCCTTAACCACTTCGATTGAGACAATCTCACCAGCACTATTTCGAATGGTTTTGCCCTTAAAGTTTGAGGTAAACCACTCCTTGTCAATTTCGCCACCCAGACCAGGCGTCTCCGCATGGCTGTAAAAGGTGATACCTTTTACCGTGTTGAGATCATTTTCAAGCGCGATATAACCTTTAACCGTGGACCAAAGTGCCTTGCCCTGGGTGGGTAGACAATAGGCCACAATTTCACCATTTTCCCTGCGGGTATATACAGGCAACAGACCTGGATTTTTTCTGGGATCAATATTCTCAGCCTTCCGACCTTCAACCAGCTGACCTTTTAGATCTACAACGAAAGTGGTTACATTCTCATCATAGAGTGAAAGTAGTTTGGCTGGCTCTACATCGTGGCTCTCAACCAGACCAAGGACACTCAAAATATTGTACTTTATATCCAGCTGGATATTTTGATCTTGACGCTCCTTGAGCAGGGTCGCTGCAGAAGCCAGCAATATGCTGCACACCATGGTTACTGCTGCTGCAAAACCAAGTGTGTATGCTTTGGTAATACGAGGCTTACTTGCCATAATTCAGCCTCCTTTTAATGTTTGCCTGAACCACGAAGTGGTCAATCATGGGCGAGAATACATTTCCAAATAAAATGGCCAACATCATGCCTTCTGGATATGCCGGGTTGAAAACTCGGATCAGGATGGCCATGACACCGATTAAAATTCCATAAGCCCATTTACCTGCATTGGTTCCAGCAGCAGATACGGGGTCGGTAGCCATGAATACCATACCAAACATGAAACCACCCATGACTAAATGATAATGTGCAGGCAAGCTTCGCATACCTCCAGCAACATCACCACCAAAGAACTGGACTATTAGTGCCATACCATAGGCTCCCAGAGTTGTAGCCAGCATGATACGCCAGCTTCCAACACCAGTAATAAGCAAAATGGCAGCTCCAATCAGGATGGCGATGGTTGATGTTTCACCAATACTACCCGGGACAAATCCGAAAAACATATTACTCAATGAAAAACCTGCGCTGTTCAGTGCTTCTACTGCCGGTCCCGTTGAGGCTGCAGCTGCAGCCAGGGGTGTTGCTCCGGAAAATCCATCCACTGCTTTCCAGACACTATCCCCAGAAATATTTCCAGGATATGTGAAAAAGAGAAAAGCGCGAGCGGTTAATGCCGGGTTCAACAAATTCATACCCGTACCACCAAAGACTTCCTTGCCGATGACCGTTCCAAATGAAACAGCAACAGCAACTTGCCAGAGTGGAATGGTGGGGGGCAGGGTCAGGGGCAGTAAGATACCCGTGACCAGGAATCCTTCATGAATGTCATGGCCATTGATATGACCAAAGATCATTTCCCATCCCAGACCTACGGCATAGGTCACCACAATAATGGGGAGCAATTTTAGAAAGCCAAACATAAAGGCAGCAAATAATCCCTCTACACCGGCCTGAGCACCCACATTGTAAGCGCCAACCAGAATACTAGGCACCAGGGCGAAGATAACAATGCCCATAAAGCGCTTCATATCAATAGAGTCTCTGATATGAGGTCCAGTTGTCGTACCATGACCTGGTGTAAATAACATGGTGTTGAAGGCACCAAACATGGGATGTACAATCTTGAAAGGACCTTCCTTAATCTTTAGATCCAGTGTGGCTAAGAATTTTTGGAGAGCTTTCATTTCGATCAACCCTCCTTTTCCATGGTTTCAATACCCTTTAGAATGATATTTCCAAACTCAATCTTCGAGGGACAGATGTAACTACACAAAGCAAGATCCTCCGGGGCAACTTCATAGATGCCTAATTGTTCCATGAGTTCAATATCCTCGACCAGAATGGCTTTGCAGAGATGGACCGGTAACACATCCATGGGTACAACTTTCTCGTATTCACCAGTGGAAACGAAAGCTCGTTCTTCACCATTCATATCAGTAGTGGGAGAGAGTTTCTTTTTGGGGGTAAGTTTTGACAGAAACATGGGCCAGAAACTGTTGGCGTTTATTCCCAGTCTTAACCATCCAAAAAATCGCCGACCCTCAAGCTCAGGCACAACCGTGATCATATCATCGTAAAAACCTACAAATCCTCGAGATGAGCTTTTAGCGCCAGTGAGGACATTCCCAGAAATAACACGCTGGGTGCTATTGTTCAGAGCAACATCGACAAGATCACTTACCAGAGCACCTTCAGTACCAGTGACATAGTGTCGTTTCTCAAGCTCTGATCCGGTTAATGCGTATGTTTTGGATCCTGGATATTCCCCGGTACTTAAAAACCTACCGATCTGAGAAACGTGACGGGGAGACAAGTACCATACTTTTTCACCAGCTTGAATACGATCGACATGATGGATTTGAACACCAACATTTCCTGCTGGATGGGGACCTGAAAACTCGTGCAGCTCTACACCTGTTATGTTGGAGAAAAATGCTTTGGTACGAGCTGAGACAGAGAGATGGATTTTCCCATCTGTCAGCTTTGAAAGCAATTGAATTCCCAGCTGAAAGTTCTTTTCCTGGCCTTCCAGGAGCATATCAGATTCTGCCTGGAGAGGAGCCGTGTCCACAGCCGAAATGAAAATGGATTTGGGTGAAGCATCCGAAGTAGCAATTCTGCTAAAAGGCCGTTGCCGAATTGTAGGCCAGAGTCCGCTGTTGAGTAAAATTCCTTTGACCTGGCTGGTTGAGAGGGCTTTGACCTGGTCTGCAGTATAACTATCGAATTTTTCAACAGAATCTCCAGCTACATCAATGATGACGCGTTGAATCACTCGTCGCTCTCCACGGACCACTTCGCGAACCGTTCCAGCAGCTGGTGATCTAAAAAGAATCTCAGGCTTCTGCTTATCAACAAAAAGTATTGATCCTCGGCTGACTGTATCTCCCGCTTCGACTTTCATGGCAGGCCGGAGCCCTCGAAAATCGATGGGTTGGACTGCAACCGCTGTGGTTTTTGGGGCTTTTTCTATACGTCGCTCGGCACTGCCTTGCAGCGCTATGTCATAGCCCTTTTTAAGTTTAAACACTCCCATTAGAATGTGTCTCCGTATTGGTTTTATTCACTTTGATGGTGGCTTGTTATCTGAATACAAGCTCTCTGAAGTGAACCCATTTTCGAACGGTTTTATGTACATTTTCATAGCGCACTTGTCAAGATGTTCATTTAGGCTTATATATATTAACAAAATATATGCCATAAGAATTCAATATATTTCAGAATGACTGCTAAGTGACAATTATGCCTAAGAATTGTAACAAAATAGTTGGCAAAATAGTGCTGAGCTAATTACTCATTTCTTCTGTTTTCAGGGCGACTATATTGAACAATGGCAATCACACATCTCAAACCAGAATCCTACCCAACCTGGAAAGAATATTACTGGACCTATCAGAATAAATTAGCTGAACTCCACTACCTCCCCCTTTTTGAAGCGTGGGGGGTTCCCATGACAGGTAAGAAAGTGTTGGATGTAGGGTGCGGAGATGGTGGGTTTACAGCTGCTCTCGCTGAAGCAGGGGCAATCAGTACTGGGGTGGAGATCAGGGATTTTGGATGGGAGAAAACCCATGCCAATTTGCGGTTTATCCAACAGGATATCCTTGCAGATGATGCCCAGTCAATTCTGGGAGATGATTATGATATTATCATTCTCCGGGATGTCATCGAGCACATATCCCTGGAGCGTAAGCACGAGTTTATGAATGCTTTACGGAAATTCACCTCATCAAAGGGCATCATTTTAATGAGCTTTCCACCCTTCTATTCTCCCTTTGGTCTACATCAACAAACGTTTCTGAAATCTCTGTTAAAAAAACTGCCTTATCTGGGCTGGATTCCAGGCTCATTCCTCGACATTCTACTCAAGCTGTTGGGGGAATCCGATAAAGCTCGAGCCGATGTAAAAGAGATTCGTGAATGTCGTATGACCATCAGAAGATTTAAGAAATTAGTGAAAGAACTAAACTACTCCATTGCCAATGAGAAATATTATCTGATTCGACCCTCGCATGAGTTGCGCTATGGGTGGAAATTGAGAGAATCCCGGCTGGCCAAGATACCCATATTGAGAGAGATATTTATTTTGGGGTCGGTGTTTAAATTATCAATAGGTCAAGAATAGTTTCCATACAATTCCTGCCCAAAACTTTGTTCGCCCCAAGATTAAAACCATCTGCATACCTCAATGAATTGAACAAAAAATTAATTCCAAGTCCAAAAATTCCACGACATTCAAATATCCATGAAACTCATTGACCACCCCTGGTCGGTCGTCTATCTTCGGCGGCTTTATGTCAATGCTATTTGCTGTATATATATTGTATTACATAGATTGCATAGAGCCCGTAGTAGACAAAGTAGGAAAATGGAGTCATGCTAGAACAACTGTCACAAAATCTGGAAGGCATATTTAAGAAACTTCGCGGTCAAGGGAAGTTATCTGAAGCCAATATTTCAGACGCCATGCGGGAAGTTCGTCGTGCTCTGCTTGAAGCTGATGTCAACTACAAAGTCGTTCGAACTTTCATCAACTCCATAAAGGAAAAAGCTCTCGGTTCTGAAGTCCTGCGTTCTATCACGCCAGGTCAACAAATCGTGAAGATCATCCATGAAGAATTGATCATCCTCCTGGGAGAAAAAACAGCAACTCTTGAACTGTCAGGAAATCCAGCCATCATCCTCTTGGTGGGTCTCCAGGGTTCAGGAAAAACAACCACATCAGCAAAACTGGCAAGAAATTTACGGAAAAGCGGTCGACAACCACTCCTTGTGGCTTGTGACGTTTACCGTCCTGCAGCCATAACCCAGCTTCAGGTACTTGGGAAACAATTGGATATTCCTGTTTACGCAGACGAAGGTAATCTTGACGTTGTTCAGATTGCACAGGCTGCCATCAGGGAATCTGTGCGTTACCCTGCCAATGTGGTAATTATCGATACTGCTGGTCGATTACATGTTGATGCAGACATGATGGATGAAGTAAAACGACTGCAACAAGCCCTGAAACCTGCAGAGACTCTGTTTGTGGCGGATGCCATGACAGGACAGGATGCTGTAAACGCAGCCGGTACCTTTGCAGAATCAGTGGATCTTACAGGTATTATCCTTACCAAACTTGATGGTGACGCCCGTGGTGGTGCAGCTTTGTCTGTACGTGAAGTCACTGGAAAACCCATCAAATATATTGGTGTTGGTGAGCACCTGGACAAGCTGGAGACATTCCATCCGGACCGAATGGCTGGTCGCATTTTAGGGATGGGAGATATTGTTTCCCTTGTGGAAAAAGCTCAGCAAGATATTGATGTCGATGAAGCTGCAAAACTTGAAGAAAAAATGCTCAAAAACACCTTCGATCTGGAGGACTTTAAGCAACAGTTAAAACAGCTGAAATCCATGGGGCCAATAGGTGATTTAATGTCTATGATCCCCGGTGTAAAAGGAATAAAAGATGTTGATATTGATGAAAAAAGGTTGACTAGGATTGAAGGAATCATTAACTCTATGACCCTTGTGGAAAGGCGTCGTCCGCAGATACTTGATGGAAGTCGTCGAAAAAGAATAGCAAGAGGGTCTGGGACAAAGGTTCAAGATGTGAACCAGTTGATTAAGCAGTTCCAGTCCATGCGGAAGATGATGAAGAAATTTGGAAAAATGAATAAAAGGCAGTTAATGAAAAATCTGCCTATGGGATTTTAAGGAGAACACCTTTTGGCTGTTAAAATCAGACTGAAGCGGATGGGCAAGAAGAAACAACCTTTCTACAGAATAGTTGTTGCAGATTCACGTGCCCCTCGCGACGGAAGATCAATCGAAAAAATTGGACATTATAACCCGATTCCAGATCCAGCAGAACTTGTGATTGATGAAGAACGACTTTTTCATTGGATGGATCAGGGTGCAAAGCCCAGTGATACAGTATTTAGCTTGCTGCGTGGACGCGGACTTACACTCAAGTATGAGTTGGTTAGCCGCAATGCAGATGAAGCTACCATTAGCAAAGAGATGCATAAATGGGAACTAGCCCGCGATGAACGGGGCAAAAAAGTAGCCGCAGTAGAGTCAGCCAAGCTGGCCGCCGCTGAGACTGCAAAGCAGGCTGAAGAAGAGGCCGCACAAAAAGCTGAAGAAGCAGAAGAGGCCACTAAGCAGGCCGCAGAAGCTGAGGAAGCCGCTGAACAGGTCGAAGAGACTGAAGAAGCTGCTGAGGTAGTTGAAGAAGTTGCTGAAGTAGCCGCAGAAGAACCTGTCGAAGCACCTGCTGAAGGTACGGAGAAGCAAGATTCTTAAAAAGCTGAAGAAATTCCTTACCGTTGATCAGGTGGATTCGACAACTGACGGAGGTATGAGCATGAAAGAGTTCGTAGAGTTTGTAGCGAAGAGTCTGGTTGATAATCCAGATGATGTTGAAGTCAATCAAGTTGACAGCGAACGGGTGACCATCTTCGAACTAAGGGTAGCCAAGGAGGACATTGGCAAAGTAATTGGTCGTCAAGGCCGCACAGCCAAAGCCTTCCGCACGCTGCTAGCTGCGATTTCAGCAAAGGCCGGTACCAACCGCGCCATGCTCGAGATCATCGAATAGGTAATGCATTCAGCAGAGGTGAATAGAACCGCCATTGGCATGGTTCGTAAACCTCATGGTATAAAAGGGGGCCTCAAGGTGACCCTGTACAGTATCGACCTTGACACGCTCCAGACCATGGAGCAGCTTTTTGTAAATACGGGTAATGAATGGAAGCAACTCACGCTAGGAAATTGTCAGGGTTATGATGACTTTGCCATTCTTAGCTTCAATGAAATTCCAGATCGAACCGAGGCCGAAGCGTATCGCGACAGAGAAATATTTGCTCTCCGCGATGACATGCCGGAATTGAGTGACGATGAATTTTTCATCGATGATCTCATTGATTGTGACGTGGTTGACGAGAACAATAAAAACCTGGGCAAGGTTATTGAGATTCTAAGTCCGGGTGCTCATGATGTCCTGCTCATTCAGCAGGGTGACTCTGAAACCCTGGTTCCACTGGTTGATGAATGGGTCGTTAGCGTCGATTTAGTAGGTCGCAGAATCCAGATAAACAGTCCTGAGGAGATAGTATGATAATAGATGTCATCACTACTTTTCCTGAGACTCTGGATGCATTTCGCGAAATGGGAATTGTAGGAAGAGCCTTTGACAATGGCCTGGCTGAAATGAAATGCTGGGATATTAGAGATTTTTCTGATGATACCTACAAACACATCGATGATGTGCCTTATGGGGGAGGAGCCGGGATGATTATTAAACCGGATCCCTTGTTCAGAGCTTTTGAAGCCGTTGCAGAATACCGCAAAAATACAGGCCATCGCATCTTTCTCACCCCCCAAGGGAAACCTTTTCAGCAGGATGATGCTGAAAGATTGGTTGAGACTCCCCATGTGGTACTGCTCTGTGGCAGATACAAGGGTATTGACCAAAGAGTGAGAGATGAACTCATTGATGAGGAAATCAGTCTGGGAGATTTTGTACTCTCAGGTGGTGAGATCGCAGCCTTTGCAGTTATTGATGCCATGGTTCGATTGTTGCCAGGTGCTGTCAGTGATGATGAATCTACAAAATCGGACACTTTTCCTGTTGGATTATTGGACGCACCGTATTATACCCGCCCCGCTGAGTACCGGGGAATAAAAGTACCCGACGTGCTGCTCTCTGGGCACCACGCGCAGATTGAAAATTGGAGAGAACAGCAACGTCTTGAGCGAACAAAAGTTAAACGCCCAGACTTGTTCCATAGATATATGAGAGGACTGGAGGAAAGTAATGAACAAAGTAGATAACCTGGTTGCCGGGCAGCTAAAAACTGATTTGCCTGATTTCAAGCCAGGTGATACTGTTGCAGTTGATGTAAAAGTTATCGAAGGCCAAAAAGAAAGAATTCAGGTCTATGAGGGTAATGTGATTGCCCGCACTGGTAAAGGTATCACTGCTACATTTACAGTTAGAAAAATTTCAAATGGTGTTGGTGTTGAGAGAATATTTCCTCTCCATGCTCCCACTGTTGCAGGTGTGAAGGTATTGCGTCGCGGTAAAGTACGTCGCGCCAAACTATACTATCTTCGCAAACTGCGCGGGAAAAAAGCCAGAATCAAGGAAGCACGCGATTTCTAAGCTTCACTCGTTCCCGAACCACGACATAGCCCGGAGGGCGACGCCAGGTTATTCCTCACTATCTCGAAATCAAGCTTTCAGATACTTAATTTGTAATGGCATTTGACCCTCGTATCAATTAAGGTGCTCCCATGCTTGAAAATTTAACCCCACTAAATCTTGCAGCTGTGCTATTGATAGGAGCCAGTGCTGGCTTCATCAATGTGCTGGCTGGTGGTGGTTCATTTTTGACCCTGCCCCTCCTCATTTTTCTGGGACTACCCCCCAATATTGCCAACGGTACCAATCGTCTGGCCATCCTCATGCAGAACACCTTTGCTGTGGGTAGTTTCATGAAGAAAAAGGTAATTCCAGGTCAATTCGCTCTGAAAGCCGCCCTTTTTACAGTTCCCGGAGGAATTATCGGTGCCTGGCTGGCCACCCTGGTCAGTAATGCCCAGTTTAAATTCAGTCTGGCTATGGTGATGATTGTCATGTCCCTGTTTACGCTGTTTGCCTCGAATAAGCAGAAGGGGGATCCCATTGATCCAGATGAGTATATTGGCAAATGGCTGGGTCCTGGAATAGGCTACTTTTTTGTAGGTATTTATGGTGGTTATATCCAGGCAGGAGTGGGTTTTCTGGTATTATCCGTCTTGCTATGGCAGAACATCAATCTGGTCCATGGCAATGCTGTTAAACTGACTATTATATTTTTCTTTACGGCGATTGCCCTCATCATTTTTGCCTGGAATGGTCAGGTAAATTGGGCCATGGGTGCCATGTTAGGTGTGGGGAATATGGTTGGTGCCTGGTTGGGGACACATGTTGCCATTAAAAAAGGTCATAAATTTATAAAGCATGTGGTAACCGTTGCTGTCATCGGTTTTGCAATTAAACTATTGATAGATATGTAAAGCGTTTCTACCGCAAAGAGCCGTCATCTCGAGCGGAGTCGAAAGATGTCTATTTGGCTCGGGATATATGATATATCATTTTACGCACCTCGACTCCGCTCGGTGAGATGAACTGATGGTTATGTGAAATTCAATTGGGATTAAAATCCAATACAGTAAATTTGATCCAAAAATATTTCCAGGAAAATTGAATGAAAAAACCCCGAACCAAATCAATCAACCTCTCAGAATTACCCAGTGTGGATGCCCTGCTTCAATCGGTTGCAGATATAGAGCTGCCTCATAATCTCAAGAAAAATGAAGCACGTACACTTCTGGATGATATCAGGGAGCTTGCCTCAAAAGGAAAAGCGGCTCCTTCAGGCGATCTGGAATCCAATTATCGGAAAAAACTACTCAAAATAGCCAATTCCCTACGTAAGGTTATTAATGGTACCGGAGTCGTCATCCATACCAATCTGGGACGGTCTCCGCTGAGCGCTCAGATGCTCACTGCCCTGGAAGCACTCCAGGATGGATACGTCAACCTGGAGCTTGATCTTGATCATGGTCGCCGGGGGAATCGTCATGATCACCTGAGACCCTGGATCCAGTCCATCAGCTCCGCTGAAGATGGTATCCTGGTCAATAATAATGCTGCTGCAGTGCTCCTAACTCTTAATACACTGGCTGATCGCAAGGAAGTCATCATTAGCAGAGGTCAACTCGTTGAAATCGGTGGATCGTTTAGAATTCCCGAAATTCTTCGGAAGGCAGGCTCAAAACTGGTGGAAGTGGGCACCACCAATCGGACACATCTCAAGGATTATGAGGAAGCGATTACTCCTCGAACCAAACTTTTGCTCTGGGTGCATACATCAAACTATAAGATTTCAGGATTCACAAAGGAAGTCTCTCTGCAGGATCTGGTGGCTGTGGGAAAGAAACATTCTATTCCAGTCATGGCCGATCTGGGAAGTGGAGCCCTGGTACCTATTGATGAATTTGGCCTCCAGAGAGAGCCCCTGGTTTCAGAGGTCATCGGGACTGGCGTTGACATTGTAACCTTCTCAGCTGACAAACTACTTGGTGGACCACAGGGGGGCATTATTGCTGGTAGGCAGGTCCTCATGCAAAAGATAGAAAAGAATAACCTCTTGAGGGCATTACGGCCTGATAAGACGCAGATTCTACTCACCTTACAGGCTTTGAAAGCCTTTTCTAATGGACAAGAAGGGCTCATTCGCATTCCTGTTTATCGTGACCTGCTCATACCTGTGGCGACCCTCAAAAAGAGAGCAGAGATGCTCCTCCAGGAAATAGAGAATGCTAACATAAGTTTATCAATTCTTGAGACAGAATCCCAGGTAGGATCAGGAGCTTCCCCTTCAGAGAAAATGCCCTCAATAGGAATTGGAATCAAGCATTCAAAAATGAAAGCAGCTCGTATTTCAAGTTGCTTGCGAGCCCATGATCCTGCCATCATGGGTCGCATCACCGATGATCTTTTTATAATTGACCTGAAAGCTGTGCGTGAAAGTGAAGATTCAATAATCGTTGCTGCTTTGAGATTATTATAAAGTATTATTTGATCATTAAAATTTTCGTTTTAAGTCATTGCGAGCGAATGAAATGAGCGTGGCAATCTCCGACCTCTTGGTTAATGATCGGACCGAGATCGCCGCGTCCAGACGGACTCGCGAAGACTAGTAAAGGAACTAGGCATATGAATAGCTCTATCAAGTGGCAATCACGTCTCAAAGCCTTAGGTCCTGGTCTATTATGGGCTGGAGCTGCAGTCGGTGTTTCCCATCTGGTCCAGAGTACCCGGGCTGGTGCGAATTATGGTTTTGCCTTACTCTGGGTTGTGGTAGTAGCAAATATTTTCAAATATACTGCCTTTGAATTCGGTCCCCGGTATGCAGCCGCCATGGGTGAAAGTCTCCTCGATGGCTATCAACGGGTGGGTAAATGGGCGCTGGTAGCCTTCCTGATTCCAACCTTTGGGACCATGTTTGTCCTTCAGGCAGCGGTTACCATTGTAACTGCAGGATTGGCATCAAAAATTTTTGGTACCAGTATGAGCCCCCTGGCCTGGAGCGCTGTGATTCTTGCCGTTTGCGCAGGAGTATTAACCATTGGGAAATATCGGGTTCTTGACAAGTTGATTAAGCTGATCATCGTGATTTTGAGCATTTCAACCATTGTGGCTGTTTTGACGGCCCTCGGGCATGGTTCATCAGCAAAAGTGGATTTTATTCGACCACAACTTTGGAATGTTGCAGGGGTCTCCTTTATGGTAGCCCTCATTGGCTGGATGCCTTCTGCCATTGATATTTCTGTATGGCATTCACTCTGGACTATTGAAAGACGCAAAGAAACTGGGTCAGCGCCAAGCCTGGCAGATTCACTGTTTGATTTCAGGTTGGGATATTTTGGGACAGCTATTCTAGCCCTTGGTTTTCTGAGTTTAGGCGGTCTTATCATGTATGGCACCGGTGAATCATTCTCACCCTCGGGGAGCAAGTTTGCTGGTCAATTCATAACCCTGTATACCTCAACCCTGGGAAGCTGGAGTTATCCAGTAGTGGCCGTTGCGGCGCTTACCACCATGTTTAGTACGACCCTTACTGTGACAGATGCCTTTCCCAGAGTATTAAAACGGTCCACAGAAATAGTATTTCCCCACAGATATGATGGAAAAGATAATAGGTCACTCTACTGGATCTGGATGGTGATCGTGCTGGGAGGAAGCCTGGTTATTATTGGTCTCTTTATGAGCGGCATGACCCTACTTGTCGATCTGGCCACAACCCTGGCATTTCTGACAGCCCCCATCCTGGCCTATATCAATTATCGGGCAGTGACTGGCCCATGGATGCCAGAGGAGGGAAGACCTGGTCCAAAACTTTTGCTATTTAACTGGGTTAGCATGGCTTTCCTGGCTGGCTTTGCACTCTTCTTTCTAATCTGGCACTTCATTCTGAATTGAAATTTGAAACTAGAAATTGGGATAAACTTGATACAATGAATTACTTTGCTAATGATGATGGAATTAAATGGAGACCTACCCCTCCAAGTTTCAAGTTTCAAATTTCCAGGTCAGTATGCAAAAAGTAATCGGATTAGCCGGTCATATTGACCACGGAAAAACAGCTCTGGTCAAAGCACTCACCGGTGTGGATACAGATCGTCTCGAGGAAGAAAAACGACGGGGTGTGACCATAGATATTGGTATCGCCTTTTATAGTGAAGATGTCACCTTTATCGATGTCCCCGGCCACGAAAAGTTCATTAAGAACATGGTCACTGGAGTCAGCACTGTGGATGCCGCCATGCTGGTGATTGCTGCTGATGATGGGGTTATGCCCCAGACCCGTGAACACCTGGATATTTTGCACATTCTTGGCATTAGAAAAATTCTGGTGGCTCTGAACAAATCAGATCTCGTTGATCCTGACTGGCTTGAATTGGTTGCTGAAGAAGTGGCCACCTATCTCACTGACAGGGGCTATCCTGACACCAAAATTATCCCTGTGTCAGCCACAACGGGGCAGGGAATTGAAGATTTGCGAGGAGCTCTCGATCAAACCATTTCTGAAATAAAAAGTCAGGATAGGCAGGGTGTCTTTCGTCTTCCCATTGATCGGGTTTTCTCAGTCAAAGGTTTCGGTACAGTTGTAACTGGAACCGTGCTCTCCCATGAGTTGAGAAAAGGTCAAAGTGTGGAGCTTTTTCCACAGGAAAGTACCTTTCCCGTGCGTGGACTCCAGTCCCATCATCTTGAAGTGGATAAAATCAAATTTGGTGATCGGGGAGCTATCAATCTCGGTGGTGCCAGCGTCGAAGAACTGGGTAGGGGTGCCTTTCTGGGCAGTCCTGGCATGTTTCAGACGGGGACCACCTGGGTAGCAGAGTTGAGTGTCTTGCCGCACTGGAAAAAGCCGGTCAAAGAAGCAGATCGTATCCATGTCCATGTTGGAACAGGAAAACGTGAGGCCCGAGTCCATCTCCTGGAAGCCAACCAATGCGATCCAGGTCAAACCATGATGGCACAATTCTTCTTTGAAGAATCGATTTCAGCAGGCTTTAAGGAAAAAATGGTCATCCGATATCTATCCCCTGAGGAGACTCTTGGTGGCGCCGAATTACTCTGGGCCATGGACCATCGATTGAAGAAGCAGGATAAGCATCTTCCGATTCTTAAATCCCTAATAACAGATGATCTATCTGTTTTGATAAACGCCACAATGGATTTCTTTAATCGGCCCTTAAATAGACGAGAAATTGCCCGCTATCTCAGTGTGGCAGAGTCCAAGGTTCACACCTTGCTCCAGAAATCAGAGGATTTTAAAAGTCACCAGGATAAGTTCATCAAACGCTCACTATATGCCAGGAGCCTTGCTCAAATCCAACAGGTTCTAGAGAATTACCATGAGAAAGAACCGCTTGGCAAGGGTTTACCCAGAGAGAAACTGACCGATCTGGGCCAAGCCAATCGTGAATTTGTCCTGGCCTCTGCTCTGGGAGAGGGCATCCTTAAGAATCAAGGTGATCTCTGGCAGCTATCCGGGCATCAGGGCACTCTGGACAAAGGAGATGAACAGGCAAAACAAAAAATCGTGGATATTTTCAATCATTCCAATTTTTCATCACCCTCCATGGATGAGTTGAAAGGATCTTTGAATGCTCAGGAGTATTCAGTCCTCCAGTGGATGATTCAGCATAAGGAGCTGGTGCGCATCGATAAGGATTTCCACTTGCTCAACGTTCAGGTTGATTACTTCATAGAGGCTCTGAAAAAATGGTTCAGAAGTAATCCTGAATTGACTGTGGCACAGTTGCGAGAGTTCATCCCTACCACCAGGAAGTACATCCTACCCATGCTGAACTATGCCGAGCGCAAAGGCTTACTCCTTCGCGATGGAGATGTCAGACGCTGGGTCGGTGAGGAACTCTAGTCCACATTCCTAATTCGTAATATGTAATTATAGTCTATATTAATTAGATGTCAGCAAAGCAAAAAAAGACCGATGATGGCACGACGCCACTCATGAAACAATATCTGGAGATCAAGGCCAAGTATCCCGATGTATTGCTTTTATATCGTATGGGCGATTTCTATGAAACCTTTGGCGATGATGCCAAAGTTACTTCAAAAGTCCTGGGTATAACCCTTACAAGTCGTTCCAACGGCAAGGCTGCCAAGGTTCCTCTGGCGGGATTTCCCTATCATGCCCTGGATGCATACCTTTATAAATATATGCAGGCGGGTCTGCGTGTGGCCATTTGCGAACAGGTGGAGGATCCCAAACAAGCCAAGGGTATTGTAAAAAGACAGGTCGTGGAAGTTGCCACCCCAGGCTCCGCCATGAGCGAACATTTCCTGACTGCCAAGGAGTCCAATTATCTGGTTTGTGTTTTTGCCGGGAATAAACGAATTGGCTTATCCTTCCTGGATGTATCAACTGGGAAATTCAGTGTTTTGGAGCTTCTCCCTAATCAATTGAGGGCGTTTCTCGCTGGTTTGTCCCCCCGTGAAATATTGTTGTCTGAGGATGATTCTGAATCGGAATCCTATCTTGGCCATGGAAAATGGTTAATAACCAGAGTAGAGAGCTGGGTTTTCAATATAGATTTTGCACAGAGTGAGCTTACCAAACAATTCAAAACCCAGGGACTCAAGGGTTTTGGGATGAGCGGGATGAAAGCCGGGACTTCGGCAGCCGGTGCCATATTGTATTATTTGCAGAGTTACCAGGGTCGGGATTTGAAACACGTGACCGGAATTCAGAGTCTCAGTGCCGATGACTGGATGACCATTGATGATGATTCACTCCGAAACCTTGAATTGTTCCGATCCCTCAGGGGTGGTGATGAGGGGACCCTGATTTCTGCCCTGGATGAATCTGTAACCTCTGGTGGTGGTCGACTTCTCCGTGATTGGCTCCACAAGCCCCTTTTAGACAAAGAGCGCATCGAGAATCGCCTGGATCAGGTGCAGGTCTTTTTTGAACATTCAGAATTACGTCAGAAGCTGCGCGAAATATTAAAGCAAATCGCCGATCTGGAACGATTGCTTTCAAAATTGAGTTCAACCCGTGGCTCAGGCCGTGATTTGGCAGGTCTTAGAAGTTCCATCCAGCTATTACCCGAACTTGCGAAGCTTCTTGACGACAAGCATATTCATAAAATTGGTCTCCACGTCGAAGCCTTACCTGATGTCAGTCCACTCCTTGCCGAGCTGGAACGTCTTATTGTAGATGAACCACCCGTTTCCGTAAAGAATGGGGGGTTAATCCGTGATGGCATTGACCCTGAGTTGGATGAGATTCGCGGTATTGCCCGCAATGCCAAGGCCTGGCTGGTGGAATTTCAAGCTACTGAAAGACAGCGTCTGGGAATTTCATCCCTGAAAATTGGCTACAACCGCGTATTTGGCTACTATATAGATATTACCAACACCCACAAAGATCTGGTTCCTGAAGATTATATCCGCAAACAGACCCTGGTGAATTCTGAGCGCTTTATTACTGAAGAGCTCAAAGAATATGAAGAAAAGGTTCTTCATGCTGAAGAGCGCTATACAGCCCGGGAGTACGAAATATTTGATGATCTCAGAATCCAGGTGCTGACAGAAGCTGTCAATATCCAGGCGATTGCTGATTTTATCGCCAGGCTGGATGTGGTAAGTACCTTTGCAAAAATATCCTATGACCGAAACTACTGTCGTCCTGAACTGAACCAAAGTCTCCAAATTGAGATCAGCAATGGGCGGCATCCTGTTATAGAACAGTTGCTCCCTGTAGATGAGGCCTTCATTCCCAATGATCTGCTTATCGACGCTTCAGCAGATCAGATATTGTTAATTACCGGTCCAAATATGGCAGGGAAGTCCACTTATCTGCGACAGGTAGGGCTGTTGGTGCTTCTGGCACAGATTGGTTGCTTTATTCCAGCCGATAAGGCTAAAATCGGTATGGTGGATAGAATCTTTACTCGCGTTGGTGCCTCAGATAACCTGGCTGGTGGAGAATCAACTTTTCTGGTTGAAATGAATGAAACTGCCAACATTCTCAACAATGCCACTCAACGCAGCCTGATCCTCCTGGATGAGATCGGCCGTGGAACTTCCACCTACGATGGCCTGGCCATTGCCTGGGCCCTTATTGAATATCTCCATGGAAAAACCGAACAGGCCGCCCGCACTCTTTTTGCCACACATTATCATGAATTAACCAAGCTGGAAGGCATTCTGCCCCGTTTGAAGAATTACAATGTGGCTGTCCGTGAATACGATGAGAAGGTCATCTTCCTGAGGAAGATAGTTCCTGGTGGTGCCAGCAAGTCTTATGGTATCCATGTAGCTCAGATGGCAGGAGTGCCCCTGCCGGTGATCCAGCGTGCCAATGAAATCCTGTCTGATCTTGATTCTGGCGAAATTAGTGTACGCTCCGATGAAATTAGTGAGTCCACTCCAACCTTTGATACCCACCAGATGTCCCTTTTTGATAAGCAGGAGCGGGTGCTCCGTGACAAGCTTAAGGGGTTAAAGCTGGACCAGATGACACCTCTTGAAGCAATGGTGCTTTTAGATGAGATGGCCAAGAGCATCGGCGAAGATAACTAGTCAGGAACCATGGATACCTCAAAGGCGTAAGCTTTCTATGAAATATTTATCACTTCTTATCTTCCTTCCTGCCGTTTTACTGGCTGAATCTGTTTCCTATGGAGAAGATCCATTCGTCCTGGGTATGTCTATCGATGCCTATGCGCTTGGAAATATCAAGGCCCTGCCCATGGCCAACCCAAGTCCTGGATCCAATGTGGCCTATCTCTCTGGACGGGATCAAAAACTTGGTTTTCAACATACAGAAGGTTTTGGAGGTGTCTACCAGACAGATGTCCTCAGCGGTATCAAAGATAATTGGTCGCTGCTAATATTTCGCGGTGGCGTAAGTGGTATTGCAGATACTCGCAAGTCCTTACTGGATTACGGGACGGATGGGGTTTCAGGTACCAACGATTCAGATGGAACCGAGGATAATGGTGAGCTGGATCCAGGGGAACGCCTGAACATAAACTCCATCAGTTATTTTAGCACACAGCAATTTTTAGCCGAATTAGGTTATTCTCATCTGCTTAACCCAAAGCTTGCTGTACACGGAACCGCACGCCTGCTGTATCACGATTTGTATTCTGAAAGCGGTTTTGGAGTGGGATTTCATGGCGGTTTGTTATACCAGCCCATTGAGAAAATGCGTCTGGGTATTGAAGTGACAGATGTTCTGAGTACAACCCTGTTCTGGAGCTCTGGTCTCACTGAAGTATATGCACCTCAACTATTTCTGGGCGCTGACTATTATATAAACTTTGAAAATATCCCCTTCATCATCCATCCCATTGTCCAGGCTGAGGTCTCGCTTACCGGGAAACAAGCTGAGCTGAATAAGGAAACCTGGGGATATGCCACGGGTCTGGAAATCGGGTTTCAGAATCAACTATTTATTCAATTGGGTCGCAATGCTTTAGATCAGTTTCAGGTTGGAGCACGCATCCGGACAAAATATATAGATCTTCATTATGGCACTGGATTTTCAGAACTAACCACTGTTGCCGGTCAAACGCACAGAGTGGGAGTGGGCCTCAATATTGGAGAGTTTGACTTGTTCTAATGGATAGACAGGTTAACCCTGTCTCCTAATATATTCGGTACATTTAACAATTAGGGAGGTCAATCATGGTGCTCGATCGCCAATCAGCCTGGGATTTGCTGTGTGAATACACAGTGAGTGATTCTTTGAGAAAACATGCCCTTGGGGTAGAAGCCACCATGCGCGCCATGGCAGGCAAATATGGGGGTGACCCTGAGGTCTGGGGTATCACAGGCTTGCTTCACGATTTTGATTATGAAAAATATCCAACTGCTGAAGAGCATCCCTATAAGGGCGTCGAAATTCTCAAAGGACTGGGATATCCCCAGGAAATCCTAGATGCTATTATGGGACATGCTGAATATACAGGTGTGGAAAGAAAAACAGTGATGGCCAAATCTTTGTTTGCCGTCGATGAGTTGGTGGGATTTGTTTTTGCAGTGACCTATGTTCGGCCAAGTAAAGCCGTTCGTGATGTGGTGTCAAGATCAATCAGGAAAAAGTTGAAACAAAAGTCCTTCGCTGCCAGCGTCAATAGAGATGATATCGTCCAGGGAATTCTGGAACTTGAGCTTGATGAGAATGAACATTTCCAATTTGTGATTGATGCTTTGACAGGTGTTGCCCAGGAAGTGGGTCTGGCCGGTACAGCGCTAGAATAATTAGTGTCTGTCTATAATGTTAGTTCTAAACAGACGCTACTACAGTTTTTTACAACCTGCCTGCGCTATACAGCTACGGCAAGGCAGGCGAATTTGACGGATATTACGAAATAGTATTAAATATTTTTGTGGATTTCGTTTGTTTCGTTGTGAAAGAAAAGTTTAAAGGCAGACTCCAATTAGACCACTTTAGTCACCAGGGTCCGAAACTCACTTAAGATCATGGCTGTGGCTCCCCAAACTTTGTGTCCATTTATTTCAAAAAATGGGATTTCCCAGTCTTGCTTTTTAAAGTGTCGCAATTCGTATTGAATTTCCCTTTCACAGAGTGACGTAATCGAAACACTAAATATCTCTGCAACCTCTTTGGGCTCTGGGATGAAGTCTGGTTTATGCTGAGTATATCCCACCACAGGTTGAACGATATGATTACTCACAGGGATGGGCAGCACACTGGTCTTTCCAATCACCTCAACATTTTCGGGTAAAATATTTACCTCTTCATGGGCTTCCCGCAAAGCAGTTTGGATATCGCTCTCAGCACCATCCCGTCGGCCGCCTGGGAGAGCAATTTGCCCGCTGTGAGCAAAACCATCCACCGTTCGTCGAATCAACGGAAAAAGCCACTCTCCATCTTGATGGTAAAGGGAGATCAGCACGGCTGCAGGATGTAGATTATGACCAAGGATTTCTAATTCACGTCCCTCTGGCATGAGGTGCTTTTGAGCCGTCCAGCCAGGTAGGGGCTGTTTTAGGAGTTTGCTCAGATTAGGGATAAAATGATCCATTAATCCGCATCTCGTATTGTTTTCATTGATAATCCCATCAAACCGCTCATGGCCGCGCCCACTCCAATTAAAAGGAAAATGGTGCGAGGTGAAATCCATTCCGCCAGAACACCCGTCAAGGCGACTGAAATTGACATCACACCAATGACGGCAAGATTAACCATAGAAAAAACACGTCCCTGCATATGTCCAGGAACCAGGGAGTGGATCAGAGTGGTTCTGGTAACCTGTATAAACGGGATACCCAGAGAATGGATAAATATGATTGATAGGGTCAACCAAAACGGATCAAAACCAAGACGTCCCACCCAATAGAGAGGGATGAAGGTTAGTCCATCATAAATCAATCCCAGCATGAGCCAGGTCCCCTTTTTGTATCTGCTGGCATAACGATATACAAAGATTGTGGCAATGAGCATGCCTACTCCGTAACTGGACTCAATGAAGGCAAAATCTCTACCACTTCCATCCCAGACCTCTTTGATTAGCAATGGCGTACCCACCACGGCAGGACCCATGATAAAAAGATTATTCAATGCTGTTATTAGAATGATCCAGAAAAGTCGGCGGTCTTCATAAATGACATATCTTAAGCCCTTTTTGAGCTCGGAAAGATGCCGGTTTTCATAAGTAGTTGCTCGTTTCTCACCACGTTTATATGAAATCAGCATAATCATGAGAAATGATATTAAAAAGGTTCCTGAATCTAGAAAAAAGAGATTCACTATACCCAGGGCGGAGAGAAGCATACCAGCACCAAATAAACCGACAAAATAGGCAAGGTAGCCAGTCGACTGGATTAGAGCATTGATCTTCAGCAGCTGAGATTTATGAACCAACTCAGGGATGATGGCGTCCCTGGCAGGATTAAAAAGGGTTCCAAAGGATGCAGCAGCAAAAACAATTGTAGCCAGAAGCAGGGGGCTTAGCATATCCAAAGAGTAGAATAGGGGGATGAGCAGGATGAGAAAAAATCGAGCGATATCGCTAATGAGCATGAGCGTTCTACGCCGATAATGATCAGCCAGTACACCTGAAAACAATCCAAAAATTAGCGCGGGAGCAGTGGCAGCGAAGGCAATAAAACCTGTCATGGAAGGCGATCCCGTGATGTCCAGCATCAACCAGATAACAGCCATATGTGTAATACTGTCACCGGCTTGGGAAACGAGTTGCCCCACCCACAGAAAGGAGATATTACGATTAACGAGAAGTGTGAATTTACTCACTGGAAATACAGCCACAGGTTCCGAGACCTTTATAGACTGAAATTTATTGATCGAAAAGCGAGAGCAACTATGTCTTTAGGGGTAAGCAATCCCTGATTTATTTGATCGATCGAATAAACTCACGGGGAATTTTTTCAAGATCTTTCCTTTTAATCCCGTTCTTATAAATGTCGACAATCTCAGGAGTAATCATAACCAAAAGTTCAGTTTTTTTCTTGTTGGTTTGAGTAGATTTAAAAAGCTCACCAATGATAGGGATGGACCCAAGAATGGGTATCTTCGAAATTGAGGTCACGTCAGATTCTTGCATAAGTCCTCCCAGTACCACCGTCTGGCCATTTTTTACAATAACTTCTGTAACGGCACGTCTGGTAGAGATGATTGGGATACCATCAGGAGTTGCACCCTGTTGGAAATTAGCCTGGGGTGATAGTCGAATGGTGACGGTCGAATCATTATTGACATGAACAAAAATAGAGAGCTTAACCGTTGCATTTTTAAATTCATATGAGGTCATTCCAAATTCATTCAGCTTGGGATATGGAATTTGATCTCCAACCTCTATCTCGGCCTGCTTATTATCTAGTACCATAAGATGAGGGGTGGAGAGGAGATTTAAATCATTTGTGGTAGACAGCATACCCAGAACGACATCAATATCTGCAGCAATAATACCCAAACTAAAACCACCTGATATTGCAGCAGGTGTTGGATCTGTAAGGGGCTCAGTAAACAGATCACGTAATCCAAAGTTTGTTTGAAAGACACTGCGAACGTCGCCATTGCCAGCATCTTGCTTGGTAAACCACTGGACCCCTCTGTCATGATCATTGGTGAGAGATACTTCCACAATGGCACTTTTGATGTGTACCTGGTCTGTATGGACATCCAGAGTCGCCATAAGTTTTAGAAGCTCAGCAACCTGACCCGGCGTGTCTTGAATAATCAAGGTATTGGTCCTGACATCACCAAAAACCCTTCCAATCTCAGCTGTTACAAAAGGAGAAAGGGCACCGGCAAGGTCGGTTGACACAGCAAACTGGCATTCATATGATTCTATCCGAGTTGGGATGGCTATATCGTCCTTGTTGGTGACTAGGTATTTACCTGAAGTACCGAGCTGTTGAAATCCCAAATCATATAGCTCGGTCATTATAGAAAGTGCTTCCAATGGTGCAATCTCTTTCAAATCCAGAGTAATTTTTTTGGTACGGATTTCGGGATCAGAGATGAAAATCATTCCACTTTTCTCACTGAGAATACGAAGAACGTTCTCTAATTTGACTTCTTTCACAGAAATGGAGATTTTATCTCCACTGGCTTGAGCAAGTGCAAACAGTGGCATCAGCGCAATTAACAGAATTATAGTAGTGCGGACTAACTGATTGAAATTATTGCTTGATCTCATATCACTCTCTCTCGATAACAATGGAAAAAATATCATCACTATTTCCTAATACGATCATTGTGTCCTGTATGGTTTGGACAGTGTACCCTTGTATCTGGTCACCTTCGCCATAAATATCATTGTTTAAAATAGCGTATGGAGCTGATCTATCCCAGATAATACCATTGATGGTAATTTTGGGTCGTACAATACGTTTTTTGCGCGTGACCGGCTTCTTAGTGGTCTTCTTGGTGGCTTTAGGTTCTGGTTTATCCTCTTTTGGCTTGGGAGGTGGTGCCACATAGACTCTTACAAAGGGATTACGCATTTTCGTCAGGTCAGCATTTGAACTGAGAGTATCTATGGCTTCGACGAATGCAAGATTCTCAATGCTTTTAGAAGATACGGTTCTTATCGTGGTCTGAAGCGTCTCCAGATCCAACGCAAGTGTGTTGCCAACTGTCCCAGCCACTTCGGCAGAAAATATTTTATCAAAGGTTCCTGTGAAATACAGACCACCAGAAAGTAGAACAATGAAAGCCAGCAGAAAAATCAGGAGGGTGGTGTTTTTATTCTTCACTTTTTCCCCCTTTTGAGACTAAAACTGAGAGTGTTAAATCATATCGGGCATAGTCATTTCGTTCAAGAGGCTTTATGCCCATTTCATCAATAAGAATCCATTCACTATGCTTCTCGATCATATCCAGGAACTTCAGAAAGTCCTGAAATCTCCCAATCATACTCAATCTAATTAGATGAGCCTGATAGTTTTTGCCAATATTATTAAATTTATTCATGGGCTCCAGGGTGACAACTTTTAGCAAAGCATTGGTACAGAACCTATCGAGAACCGGGAAAATAGCATTAACTCGAGTACTCCCCAACAGGCGCGACTTGAAGATTGCTTCCAAAGAGTCCAGGACGGCCAACTGAGTATTAAGGTTTTCAATAGCCATCTCTATATCAAGGCTCACCAGGTCGATATAGGTCTCTGCGAGTTGGTTCTGTCTTAGCACGGCCTCATCGTAGCGTTGACTCTCAGGCAGGATCAGAACTTGCAGGGAAGAACCTGTAATAGCGAAATAGATTACAATGGCTGTTACCAACCATTTCATCTGTACTGCTTCTAACCAGAATTGGAATTGTTTTTTCATCGGTACAATCCCAGTGAGAATACCAACTTAAGTCGGTCTTCTTCTTTGTAAATTCGGTTGTTTTCTACCTTGATATCAGAGTAGAGTGTAGATAGCGGTAAGCTAAAGAGAAGATTCCCGCGGAAATTATCCACAGAAAGAATATCCCGGTTCCCACCCTCGATGTAGGTATAGCCTTCAATGGTTAAATCAGGGCCAGTATCCTTTTTTTTGTTGGTCTTTACTTCGGCCTTGGAGAAAATTTTTGTAATCACCAGATCCGGTGGTAAGGCTTTGGTAATATCGATCAATATTTTGCGCCAGACGGACGGCCGGGCACTGGGCTGCAGGAAGACATCAGATTCTTTTCTTAATCGATTACGAACCCCGATTTTGCGTTCAAGAAATAACATACGTGGTTCAACGCTTGAGATTTTCCCTTCAATATCAGAGTTCAAACCTTCAAATACCTGAGCCATGTAGGCTTGACTTTCATGAGTCCTCACCAGAATAAAGATGGTTGCACCAAATATGATGACATACAATAGAAAACTAAATCGCTTGAGATGTCGCCTTACGCGTTCATCGGCAGTGGAGCTTAGAAAATTTAGTTGATATTCCATTACTATCTCAGAGCCAACCCAATTGCCGTGGAAAATTGATATTGATTACCGGTGGTAACTTCTATATCTGGAAAGAATTCCGACATAGGATCCCATATCTCAGCAGGGATTTCCATAATCTCTTCAGATAAGGTAAAAAAGGATTTGATGAATGAATCATTTAGCAAGCCACCTGTAACATAAAGTTTCTCAACCTTCTGGCCGGTATTATAAAAGTGTCTGAAGTTTAATTTGCGAATGGTCAGGGATAATTCTTTGAGCTTCTGCCCGACGATTTTGTTTTCCATGTACAATGCTGTAATCGGCTGGTCATTTGAGCTGACCTCAAGGACTCCCCTGCGCAAGTATTCCACTTCGATAAATGAAATATCTGCAGACTTGGCAATAATGGAGTTGAGATTGTTGCCACCAAAAGGAAGATAGAGAAATTCAGGATGCTGGGCAGAATCAATAATCGTATAGTGTGAATTTGTACCACCCAATTGCAAAATACCAACCGCTTCAGTGATTTTAGGATTCATTTTATGAAATAGTTGAACGGTGGGCAAGGTACTGGTTTCCAACACTCTAATATTGGTAGAAAGCGACTTGAAAACTTTGGTTAGCCACTCAATTCGATTCTTCTTTATAACAGCGAGTAAGACATTCAGTTTTTTCTTCTGCGATTGTGGCAGGACGGTAAAGTCATAGTCATAGTTATCGGCAGGATCAGCCAGTAGGGGAGACAATTCCCAAAAAAGAGCCTGCTTCAATTCGTGTGTAGCGATCTGGGGAAGTTGCAGGAAAAACAGGTTCTGATATTTTGCACTGAGACCCACGTTGATATCGGCTCGTTTATAGGGCAATTCAGACAAGAGGGTTTTGACACCATTCATGACGTGAGTTTCATTTATCTCACGCACATCTTTAACAACATCCTCTTCAAGATAGTCGTACTTTAATAGCTTGGCATGTTTACGGCTACTTTTTTTAGTATAGTATGCGGCCACCTTGATAGCATTGGTCCCAATATCTATACCGATTCTTATTTTTTTTGCTCTAGCCACGATCCCTAAATGCTTGGTTTTATTTTATAAGCAATTCGTAATTCATTTCAGGTCACACACATCTAATGAATATAGAAATGCCTGCTCTAGATTCTATTCAAAAAGGCTACAAACCAGGTATTTCGATAATAAAAAAATCCCCCAGATTACGGAGGACTTTTTGGGTTGATTGGTGGGCTGGAGGTGTTCTGCGGGAAAACAAATAATCCCATCAATTGGTTTTCAACGACCACCCTTCATCACAAGGTCAGGATCAGCCTGATCTTGGGAACCTGCTAGTCGAGGACAAGCTTTAAGATGTTTAATATCGATGAACGCGGTCTGATCTGATTCAGCATACTGATGGTAGTTTTCAATACATACTAAGGGGAATGATAGAGCTATTTGTTGCGGATTTGAATCCTGAGCGGGCAGGGATTCGATTTTAGAATAGCTGCCAATGGGATCTAGCTCAACATGTTTTGATTGCTGTACCATGATAGCGTTCATGAGACTTCCTAATTTCCGCCAGCTAGATTTCCGGATTCGTCAATGGTTCGATCTGAATTGAGTTGAGATTCTGCTTGGCAGGTTATTGTGAACTGAATTCCTTCTGCACTTACATATCTATATGCAGAATCTTCAAAGTACTTACCCGTTAGTCCACCGGTGTTAATGTCATTCCAGTGAGCACCAACCACCATAGCCCCGGTGGGAGCCTTGGGATATTCACTATTCTGGCCGTAATAAATGCGAAGCTGAGTCCGGATGCTACCCAGGTTGGCATCAGCCTCACTCAATTTAGCCTTATTAACATTAGATGCATAGATGGGAATGGCAATGGCAGTCAAAAGTGCTATCATGCCAATGACAATGGCCAGTTCCACCATAGAAAACCCACGTACCATTCTTGAACTATTTGGTTTTGGCATACCGCTGAAAATCCGTTCGGTTGTTGTTGTCATTTTCTATTCTCCTTATGCAGGGTGTGTTTGGTGATAGTTAAACCGGGTGACATGGGTTATGCCTGATGATGTTTTTTCTTCCATGACTTGGTTTTCCAGCGACCGATCTGCTTTGGCCAATCGTAGTCACTTCGGTTTCCAAAACCTTTTGTCCAGCGATAACGGTCACTATGCTCAGCATCCAACAGATTGAAGTGGTTATTCAGTGAGACATTGCGTCCGATGACGGGTCCTGAAATGTTGCCATTTTGTATGTTGATATTGCCCTTGCAGTAGATCGCTCCGACTATAGTTTCAGATCCATTTATGCTATAGATATCAAAATCTTGATTGGGGTTGGTGAAGATTACTGCTGGATAGGTACCGGTAGTATCGCCTGCGGGAGCAGTAATTTCATTGTCGCCCCAAAAACTTACATGGTGTCCAGTGAAAACTAATGTTCCGGAAGTAATTCTAATATCATCAAGGGCAATGTAGTTACCAGTAAATACGTGGATACCATTAGGAAAGGTGTTGTTGGACCAGACCTTCCAGGAGTTAGTGTGTACTGAAGTAGCATTATCAAGAAAATATTGAAGATCTGCTTCAGGAAGAAAGTTAAAGCCACCACGTGCCTGATTTTCATCTTCCAAACCAGGATCATAGCCATCTAGACTGACAGATCCTTCAGCAGCAATACCTCTATCGAAATGAGTATCGTCAGAAAGGTCCAGGAGGATTTCTGTTTCCATCTGAAATCTGTCAACATTAACACTCAGGGTATTCAAGACTGGATCAAAGATTGTGGTGATGCCATCAGCTGAAACATTAATAAGACTGTCAGGACCGTTGTTTAAGAGCCATAAGGATTCGTTCACTGAAGATTCCATGGCATACTGTAGTTTGATATTATTAACGGTCTCAGCTGAGCTGGCAGTTGAAACGTATGCTACATTAAGTACGGCCACACCAGTAAAACTAAAAACGAGGAAGAGCATAAGGACGGCTACTAACATGATGAGACTCCGATTATGGCAACCACTGCCATGGTCTGGTGATGATTAGAACTATTATGTTGTGTTGTGTTTCGCATACTGCCATATATACATTCAAATCGCATGCCAAAATTATTAATGCTCTATAAGTACTTATTTAACAGTTGTTTAGATATGTCCTAAATTTATTCACATTTTATAATGGTATTAAATGTACGACAATAAGCAATAGTAACAAACGGGAGTGTAGTAATAATAAGACTCTTAAAGACAATAAAATAATAATGAATATATATATGACTCAGATAATCACATTATAAACAATAACATAAATGATATGCAGTCCTTTGCAGCAATAAAAAAGCCCTCGTGTTAGGAGGGCTCTAGGGGGCTATATGTGGGTTGTTTTGCAGTTCTGTTTAGGCGTTGTGTTTCTTATTCCATTTCTTGGTTTTCCAGCGACCAATCTGTTTGGGCCAATCATAATTGTCTCTGTTGCCAAAACCTTTGGTCCAACGATAACGATCACTGTGCTCTTCATCCATAACATCGATGTTGCTTCCGAGGCTCACATTGCGACCAATGACGGGACCTGAAACATATCCATTATGAAGTTCTATATCACCCTTGCAGTAGATGGCTCCGATGATTGATTCATTTCCGCCAAGGCTGAACATTTCAAAATCCTGGCTTGGGTTTGTGAATATCAGGGCGGCTGAAGTGCTGGTAGTATCACCGGCAGGTGCTGTGATCTCGTTGTCGCCCCAAAAATTAATATGGTGACCGGTGAAGATGAGAGTGCCAGAGGTGATTCTAACATCTTGTAGGGATATGAAATTTCCAGTAAAAACATGGATTCCATCAGGAAAAGTATTGTTGGTCCAATGCTTATATGAGGACGTATGGATTTGTGTGGCATTATCGAGAAAATATTGAAGGTCAGCTTCAGGTAAGAAATTGAATCCACCACGTACTTGATTATCATCTGATAAACCTGGATCATACCCGTCTAAGGAAACCTCTGCTTCAGCTGCAATACCACGATCAAAATGCGTATCATCAGAGAGGTCTATAAGGATCTCAGTTTCCATCTGGAACTTATCAACATCAACGCTTAAAATATTCAATTCAAGATTAAAGATAGTAGTGATGCCATCAACACTGGTGTTAACCAAAGTGTCGGCTCCGCTGTTCAGGCGCCATAAGCTTTCATTCAATGAGGACTCCAGGGCATATTGCACTTTGATGTTGTTAACAGTCTCGTGAGAGCTGGCTGTGGAGACATAGGCAACGTTCAGCACGGCAACACCTGTGAAGGAAAAGACTACGAATAACATGAGGACGGCTACTAACATGCCTTATATATGTTCAAATGCTGTGCCAAAAGCTAATGAGAAATATAATTCCAGTATTAATAGTAACTTAACATAGTCATATATATATTCATATTGATATAAAGTAATAATATAACGACATAATATGAATATACATTATTTGAGTGTCATGTATAGCAGACTATTATTTGTGTGTAATTAGAGACGAATATATATATGACTATTATAAATATAATATATACAATACTATAAGGTGATATTCATGATATTTATTATACGAAACTATGATAATGTATAAGCAGTTTCGCCCAGTAGCAGAATGGCACGTATGCACGCCCTGGAAGGGTGTTAGAAAAGCTTGGAAACGGGTGGTTGGAGGGTAGAGCTAGGGTAGGCTTATGTCATAAAAAAGCCCTCAACGAGTGAGGGCTATAGGAAGGAACTGTTGGTGATGGTTAGAGTTGTTTATGCGTTATGCTTCTTATTCCATTTTTTAGTTTTCCAACGATCAATCTGTTTGGGCCAATCATAACCATTACGGTTGCCAAATCCCTTGGTCCAA
>JADHUM010000014.1 GCA_016784545.1 Candidatus Neomarinimicrobiota bacterium | reverse complement strand
AAGAAGCTGGATACCTCTTTTTCACGGATTATTACCGAAATGTTAAGGTGTAAATTAAGGAACCGCCCTGTACGGAACCGTACGCAGGGTGGTGTGAGAGGACGGATAGGGAATTAATCCCTATCCTCCTACTCGATTTACTTTTCTGGTGAAGCCTTTATGAAGGAAGTCGGGTTTCTATTGTCCATTCTCTCAAACGATATACTGTTTGGTCCATTCCCCTCAATTAGAACATTTCCAGTACAATAATTTCGCAAAAAATCCTCTTGATATTTGTCAAAACCATGTATTACATTACTCATGGGTCGAATATTCGACCCGCGGTTCGATAATTGACAGGTGCATATCAACAAAGGGGCGGAAGGAGGACCTGGAAGGGCAGTCAAAGAATTTTAATTTTCTGGAGGTGAAATATGCTGACACAGTATCCATGGGTATCCGTAAAAAATCAAGAACGCAAACACATCGAAATAGGAGCAATGCTCACACTTCTCGTGGCCATCATTACCTTTTATGGTGTTCCGGATTTCAATGACGCTGTCATCGTTGAAAAACCATATGTGCCCCCTCCAGTTGAAGTTCTCTCAATTCCAGCCACCATTCAACCCCCTGAAGTGCTCACACCTCAACGTCCTGCGGTTCCAATTCCATCTGAGAATGAGGAAATCGATATCGCCATGGATGAGATTAATTTCGATATGGATTTATATGAATATCTTTTGACTCCTCCACCAATAGAAGATCCTACCGTACCTTTCTGGAAAGTAGAAGTAAAACCCATTCCAGTAGGGGGTTGGGGGGCTATTAGCAAATATGTGATATATCCTCCCATAGCCATTGAAGCCAGACAGGAAGGAAAAGTCACTCTCGAGGCCTTGATAGGCAAAGATGGCATTGTCAAGGAGGTTAAAATTATAAAAGGTCTGCCTGGAACAGGTTTGGACGAGGCCGCAATGGCAGCCGTCCTTCAAACACCCTTCGAACCAGCCTATCAACGAGATAAACCTGTGCTCGTATGGGTAAATATCCCCATTGACTTTAAATTGCGATAGTTGGTTATTAAATATTCAGAAAAGCAGTCGGTTTATCCGGCTGCTTTTTTTTAGGTTTCACTATCCAATGTATTTGGCAATTCATGTTTAAGCTCAACGAGACCAATAACTAGAACCACAAGACAGATGATCCACAGGAAGGATTTTGCCAAAAAGCTCAACTCAAGCGGAAGAAAAAGTAACCAAACCAGCAACACTACCCCTCCACACAGGTTGATGACAATAGCTCCAGCTATTCCCAGCCCCCTCACTTTCCATTTTTCACTAAAAATCTCAAGAATTAACGCCAAACCAATCCCGAATATGACAGCGCCAAGAATGGAGGTATAAAAATAGGTACTAACCTGTGGCAGTCCCAGGAAGCTCAAGAGTCCAACTGGAAGTAGCAGGATAAGCAACCCCAGAAATATATTTATCAATGCATCTAAGATTAATAAGGTTTTCATAGGCATCCCCATTTCAAATCAACTTCGCTAAAACATCGTGTTGTTGTGTTTTGACTCATCGGGAACCACTTGCATGACATCCCAATGCTCAACTATTTTCCCCTCTTCATCAAGCCTGAATATATCGATGGTGGCATAGACACTGTCTCCAGGCCATTCCTGGCGACAATGGACCACTACCATATTATTTTCAGATATTACTCTCTCGAAGAAGATTTTCTTGTCTGGCCATTCTTTTGCCATCTTTTCAAAGTATTCTATGAAGGGAGCAGGACCATCTGCTACCAGGGGGTTATGCTGGATATATTCACTCCCAACAAACTTTTTGACAGCTTCAGAAGGATTTCCTTCGTTAAAGGCCATGGCATAAAACGCCAGTACATTCTGTTTATTTCTTTCATGTTGGTTGGACACTAAGAACTCCTATTAATCAGTGGTTGAAAAACTAGACAACCTGCATGCTTACAGTAAAACAAGATAATAATAGTCATAGTGTGAAAGGAGATATTTTTTAAGTTTAAAGGAAATAAATAGTTAAGAGGTGGATATATGCGTGAAATTAGAACTGAGATCGAAATTAATGCTTCCCAGATGGAAGTCTGGGATATCCTCATGGCTTTTGATAAATGGTCGGATTGGAACCCCACTGTCAATCAGGCAAGTGGTACAGCCACCCTGGGCTCCAAAGTGAGTATCATCATGGCAGGTTCTGAAGGTAAGAACGGCCAAAAATATTCGGCTGATATCACGACTTTTGAAGCGCCACGATCCTTTCGCTGGAGAGCTGTGATGATGGCAGGATTTCTTATGACCAATGATAGAAGCTTTGAGCTGGAACCTGCAGGCGAGGGTACCAAACTGATCAACACCGAGCACTTTTCTGGGCTTTTGGTTTCTCTCCTCTGGAGCAAGCTGGAAAATTTTGTTCCTGATTCCCTGAAATCAATGAATGAAGCTTTGAAAAGACGAGCCGAAAAAACCTAGATAAAAAATGCTGTTTTACCAATCTTAGAGTTACCAAAACGCTTGGTCAATTCAACCCCAGGCTCAAGAACTTATTGTCCCCCTCATAATGTAAGCTGCCAGATGTTCTCCCATGCCACAGGTGATCCCTTCAACCCGCCTGCCAGGGAGTTGCTCGCCAGGAGTTTCAAAGTATAGGTATCCTTAAAGTGCCGGTTTAGTTCATCAAGATCCACTGAAAAGGGGGGACCGGATTTCAACTTTTGATCGTATTCAAATGTAATCAGCAGTTGGGGGGCTGCGCCGGTGATCTCTATTAAATGCTTTGTATATTTTATCCGTAGCTCCGCAGGCAGTGCGACCAGCGCAGCTCGATCATATATTGCATCCACCTCGCCTATTAACTCTCGTGACAAGTCAAATACATCACCGATGTAAATGCATAAATTCTTGCCACTATAGCATGTGAACTTGCCACATTCGGTAATGCTTGGTTCAACACCGAGCTCTTGAAACAATTGCTCAATAGCTAGTTGGCTAACTTCTACTCCGGAGACTTGAATTCCCTGTGAAAGTAACCAGGCCACATCCAGCGTTTTGCCGCACAGGGGCAAAAATATCCGAGCGCCTTCCAATAGATTTATCGCTTTGAAGTGTTGAACCAAAAGAGGATGGGGTCTACTTTTATGAAAGCCGATGTTATTCAATTCCCAGGCTTGTTTCCATGATTCTAAATTCAAATAAGTACCTATAATGTTGTTGTTAGTTGGGGAAACCAATTACCCCTTTAAAATCCGGGGATATCCGCCTTTTCGTGGTGGAGAGGGATGCCATTATCATAGTCGAAGCGTTGTGGCTTGGATTGCATTAATCCTGGGAATTGATTGTAAAGACTGGTGGCAAATAGATGATCGAGATGCTCATTGCTTTCTGGACTCCAGCCCATAACCCGTTCCCAAATCTCAGCGGATTCCATACAGAAATAGATAAACAGATCATCACCCCCATAATAGCGTAAGGAATTATATACCGTTCGGTACATTTCCAGCCGCAACGGTTTGGGATACCGCATCTTGCCATCCATCCCACGAATCAACTCAGCAAACATGATCTTGGATTTGGGGAATTTCTCCAGAACCTTTTCCTTCATTTCAGGAGGAAAACGCAAGGAACCAATTGATATCCAGGCCACATTTTTGGGATCCACCACATCAAACAATTGTCTGATCAAATCAGGATAGCTTTGTTTCCATTCCTCATGGAAAAGGAGAGGGTCAAAATGAAAACCAATCTTATAGCCCTTTTCCTGAACCTGTCGCATGGCTTCAAGGCGTTCGTTCAGGGAAGCGGCTTTGTGCTCTTCGGCGTCAATGATGACCTGGGGGTTTACCGACCAGGAAACCACCGTGTGGCCTTTGTGGTCCAGCTCCAGCAGGTTTTCAATCAGATTGGACTTGGTCTTCAGCTCCAGGAGTACATTTGGCAATTCAGCAAAATATTCTATGACATCTTTAGAGTATTCTGAAGATGAGTCAAAGGCCAGACTATCAGACAATTCACCGGTCCCAATGCGGAAAAAGCGCTTGGGTTGCGTTGCAATCTTATCCTTTACTTCAGTCAGGAGCTTTTCTGTATTGGCATAGACCGTGGTGACGGGATTATTCAAATAGAATTGAAGGATGCAATAGGTGCAATCAATGGGACAGTTGCTGGTCTGATTGATAACATGATAATTGCAGCAGCGGTAGGTTCTATCCGTTCCAGGACATTGCTTGACGGTATGACCCTGTTTTTCAGTGAGTAGGATATCCCGCTTGGCAGGTGTTGACTCCTGCTTAAACATATTTTCTTTATCAGCTTCAGTGACCTCCTGCTGAATCACCTGTGCCTGGGGATTGTTCTTTATATATCGTTGGACTAATTCCTGATCAGCAACTTTCTGATCAACAATGATCCGAGTAATTTTTGGTTCTTTCATAGGACCTTATATATGTTTGAATATGTTTTTAAAGGCTGGTGATTTCAGCTTTTCCAATGAATGCTCAAGATCATCTTCATCTTTAGCATGGAAGGCGATCTGGACACCCTGTTGTTCAAAATAGGGATCCCATTTGATTTTCATGGAGTCAGGGAGCTGGGCAGCCTCCAGGGTTTTGCTTAGATCCACCCCAGCTTGATTCAGAGAGGGGAAGCGTGCCTTATTGATTTTCTCACGAATTTCCAGAACAGCCAGTCGATTGTCTTCGTAGGGCGTATCTGCCATTTCCCAGAGACCCATTTCTTCAGCTTTGGTCTTGAAATCCACATCGTCGTTTTTACTCATTTCCCAGACATTCTGGATGATTTCTGCCGTCATGTTGATGCCTATTTTCAGATTGGCAATAAACCGCTCGACCCATTCGAGGTGACCTTCGGCCCGCTGAAAAATAAGAGCTCGTTTGAGACTCAAGTCCTTGTTAATGATAAAGGTCTGGAGTGATGTGGGCAATTTCAGGAGAAAGAGAACCTGATCGATGAGTTTTTCCCGGGGTGCCAGCTCCAGAGCAGGTAAAATTTGCTCAGCCAACATGGGACGAGGGACACCCAGATCAATGGCTGCTCTCGTGAGGAGAGCCTTATCCATGAGATTCATGGGGCTGTAGTATTCAATAACCAGCTGGATCAATTCGAGAGTACTCTCTGTATCCTGTATGAGATAGACTGGGACTGCAGGTTTTCCGGCTTCCTGTTCTGCCTGAAAGCGGTGGATATCACCAATGATCTTAATGCAGGACGGAGATTGATAAGCCAGTATTGGTCTGGAAAGCTTACCCGGGCTAGAATCATCACGCTGATAGGGTAAGGCAGAAAAGCTGGAATGTATGGTGGGACCGGCTGTTGTCAGTTCTTTAACTGTGATCTTCATAGTCACCAATATGTCTTGGTTTCGATTAAATCAAATGAAATTTGCAATCTGATTGAACCGCAGTTACGTAAAACACACAAAATGATTGAACCGCTAATTACGCTAATTACACGAAATGGTTTAAAGCGTGAGCTTCAAATGCTGTTTGTTCGTTGCGTTCGTTTCTTTCGTTGTAGAGAGAATAATCCTCATTTGTCCCGGTTTTTTCTCGCCAGGGAGAGTCCACCAAAGCCACTGATGATGGCCATGTAAAACCCGAAATCATACCACCAGCCCGTATTGTTTGGGTCATAGACTCGCGTATGATCATTAAAAAAACCGACGATCAATGAGAGGGGAGCGATCCAACCATGCCAGACACCCTTAAAAAAACCTGAGGGGGATTGCCCCATATTGTGTTCAGGATTGGGCATACAGGAAGTAAATGCGATGAGAATCAACAAAGTGATTAAAGCTAGAAATATGAATCTGTAATGTTTCATGGATATCTCCTTGTTTATAAGGTCTCGAAAAGCCCTTTGGCTTTATTTTTACGCACCTTGTCATTGTCGAAATACTGTCCATTCATGGCAATGTAAACCCCATGTTCCAGAGTTTGAACATAGGCCAGGGCAGCCCCCATGTTGAATAGTCCATCAGAACTACCAAATACGATGGGAATCATGGCGCCAGTCAGGATAATGGTCTTGTCCTTAATATGATCGGCTAAAAAGTGAGCCGTTTCAACCATGGTGTCAGTTCCATGGGTAATGACAATCCGATCTGTGGCACTTTTCTGGCAATGAGTCAGGATTATTCCCCGATCCTGTTCCGTCATTTCCAGACTGTCTATCATCATGAGGCTTCGAATATTCACATTAAGCTGTGAGCGACCCTGCTCCAGCATCTGTTTCAGGTGTGTGTCTCTAAAATAGAGATCCCCATTCAGCTCATTGTATTCTTTGTCAAAGGTGCCCCCAGTGATGAAGATCTGTATTTGCATCTCGTGTGTTCTCCTGAACAATGGTTTAGTTCGACTTTCTGGTTTAACGGAAAGCAGTATGCCCTGAAACTACATGCGAGGAGTCCATCGATTAACAAAAAAAGAGCAGGAATAATTGATAAAATTGCTTAGAATAAGAATTGTTTCAACAAAGGAGTTTGCATGCTGGAAAAAACAGGCCGAAGGTGGCTGAGAGTCATTCATATTATATTTATCGCCTCTCTCATGGGCAGTCTGGCTTCAATCCTGTCGATTAAGGCCATTTCTGGTCTCGACACACGCCAACTTTTTATTGCAAATTATTCTATATATACGCTTTTCAATACGGTGGTGACCTGGTCCTTTTACGGGGTGGTGACTACTGGGCTGATCTACTCAGTATTTACCCATTGGGGATTGACCAAACACTGGTGGATAATTGGAAAATGGACAGGAACGGTAATACTCTTCGCTCTGGTATGGATCTGGTTGGGACCAGCAATCAATGGTATGATAGCACTTTCAGATATTGGGATGGAGGAATCGGCGGTACCTCATAGTTATATTGAATATCACAACACCTTAACACCTGTAATAGCAGTGGCGCTATTGATTATGTTTACGCTGATCGCCATTACCATTTTCAGACCCTGGGGGCAAAGAAACCAAAAATACGAGATGAATCGCAGCTGGGTGTTGTCCCTGACCGGTATGGGTGTGGCTCTGGGAGTGGGTCTGGGATTTATGGGATATTATGATCTGGAATCCTATCGCAATATGGAGATAAGGAGTCCTGATTTGACCCTGGTTCCTGATGGCATCCATCGCGGCTCGGTGAGCTATTCAGGTTTTGAGTTTACTGTAGCCGTTAAGGTAATCGAATCACGAATTGAGGGAGTAGGCGTGGTCAATAATCGGGATAGTGAATATGCCAGGTTTGCAGAAGGCATTATCCCGCGGGTGATCCGAAATCAAAGTCCTGACGTTGATGGAATCACAGGTGCCACCACCACCAGCAAATGTTTGATGAAGGCGATAGAGATCGCCCTGGAGGAAGCGCAATGAATGTAGATAAACGAGTCATCCGCAAATTTGAAAAGAAGACCTGGTCAGAAGTGAAATCCAAGAATTCCTGGCAAGTTTTTCGCATTATGGCAGAATTCGTAGAAGGTTTTGATGCATTGACACAGGTTGGTCCTTCTGTGACTGTTTTTGGCTCCGCACGCACCCAACCGGATGATCCCTTTTATGGGATTGCCTATGAACTGGGAAAACTTTTGGCCCGTGAGGGTCTCAGTGTCATAACAGGAGGTGGTCCAGGCATCATGGAAGCCGCCAATAAGGGTGCTAAGGAGACTGGAGGCGCATCAGCAGGTGTTGGTATTGAATTGCCCTTTGAAGCCTCTAACAACGCCTTTATTGACGCAGATAAGAATATTACCTTCCGCTATTTCTTTGTACGGAAACTCATGTTTTTAAAATATTCCCAGGCATTTGTAGCTTTTCCTGGCGGTCTGGGCACCCTGGATGAATTATTTGAATCTCTGACGCTCTCACAAACAGGCAAAACCCCTAAATTTCCCATTCTATTAGTGGGTCGTGATTATTGGTCTGGTCTGGTTGACTGGTTACGAGAAAGAGCTCTGGCTGAGGGTTACATAGGGGCCGATGATATCGAGTTGTTTAGAGTTGTGGAAACGGCCGAGGAGGCCATGGATTCCATTACCCGCTTTTTTGCCAAATTCCGCAAGGAGATGGTACCGAACTTTTAGGTTTTCAAAATCATGAAGTCTCACAAGCACCAAATATAAACAAGCTACGATTATGGAAATACTTCGATGAATAAACTATTTGGAAATCTGTTTATCCTCACTGGCATCTTTGCCATAGTTGGGGGAGGCTACACCTGGGGAGATGGAATCATTTTCAATCAGAATCAATTGATTAAGGTATGGATCCCTTGGGCTGATGTCCTACTAACAGGACCACTATCCATTATTTGTGGGATTGGCATTTTCAAAAACCTCTCATGGGCAAAGATCCTGGGTGTGGCGACGAGTGGAATCTATATATTCGGCTCTCTCATGGTTTTCATAAGCATCGTTTGGGATAAGAACTACTCGATCTATCTCATCATGCCAGCCGTCTGTGGATTGCTGATCGGAGTGAGCTATATTTTTCTGAGTATAAAAAATCAGGTGGACATTAGATCCGCTACGAATGAACTCAACTAGAAACTGGAGAGATGTGTGTTCAGGGAGCCCCTTTGTTCAATGTCCTAGCTTGATAATTAACAAGTCACCCTCTGGATCTGCATAACCGTGACTCCAGCCTGTGATGTAGTATTCACCGCTCTTGCTCTGAATAATATCATAGCCAAAGTCAGGAGCAGGTGTACCGTAGGTACTGGTCCATATCGTGTCGCCTACTGAATCAGTTTTTACCGCATATACATCCCACTCTCCTTGCCCGAAACTCTGGGTGAAACCAGTTAAGATAAAGCCTTCATCTTGTGTCTGAAATACGGTCATGGCTCGATCGTGTGAAGGACCGCCATATGTTTTAGACCAGACTTCTTCACCCTGCATCGTGATTTTCTTTAGAAAGATGTTCATATTATTTGAATTTCCCCAATACTCACCATAGCCCGTAAGGATGACTTCATTCGACTGATCAATAATAACGGTATGAGCGTTGTCATAACCTGCCCCGCCGAAGGTCCTTTCCCAGAGCAATTGGCCATTCTCATCAGTTTTAATGAGATAGGCATCTCTGTCCCCTGCACCGTAGGAATAAGTAATTCCAGCGGCCACAAATCCATCATCACTGGTTTTATCAATTGAGAAGACCCGATCCGTTTGTGAACCCCCAAAAGTTTTGGTCCATAAGGTGTCGCCACCAGCGTTTGTCCGAATTAAGTAGGCATCGAGTTCTCCATTCCCAAAGCTATTGGTTTGGGCAGCGATGGTGTATCCTCCGTCATTATTTATAACAATGGACCATCCTATGTCATCGCCTGGGCCTCCAAATTGCCGACGCCATTCTTTTTTTCCTGATGCATCTGTTTTAATGAGGAGAACATCATTTGGGCTTGTTGCACTGCTATTGGTAAACCCAGCGATGATAAACCCCTTATCGCTGGTTTCTTTGATACACCAGCCATTGTCATCGCCTGGACCCCCAAATTTTCTGGTCCAGACGGTATCACCAGATGCATCTATTTTTAAAAGATAAACATCCAGATCTTTTGCTTCTGTCGAGGTATTGCCGACAATCACAAAATTTTCATCAGAGGTTTGAATGATGTGAATCCCTCGATCCGGACCCCGTTCACCATAAGTTTGAATAAATGAGCCGTCATTTGTTGAGCAGGAATTAAAGCAGAGGGAAATTAATGCCAGGCAGTATTTAAACATAGCAGATACCTCATGGGTTATCATTCATTATGGGACTTACGGGAAAATCCATATTTTCAACATGTAAAGATCAGGAAATTATTGACTACAATCCAGACGAGTCCAGGGCCCTGAAACAGGGGGAGTGCATGGGATTTCTCTGTTTAGCTGAGTTTCTGTTTAAGTTTGGTAACATACCGACGGCTCATGACGTAGGGTTCTTCAATACCTTTCATGTAGACCCGGTACGAATTATTGAACCACTCTTCCAGACGATCCACAAACTCCATGTTGACGATGGTCGTTCGGTGAATCCGGTTAAAAAAAGCCTGGGGGAGTCGGGTTTCCCACTCCGCCATGGATTTATGTACCAGCACCTTCTTTTTGTTGGTACACAGGACCTCAGAATAATCTCCGGCTGATGTTATGCAGACGATGGTACTGATCTTTAAAAATCCCAGACTGGTATCCAGTTTGAGGAGCAGCCTATCATGGTATTCCAACTCCCTTAAGTCATCTTCTGCTTCGTCAGGAATCAACTCAAGTCGTTCGATGGATTGTTGAAGACGGTCAGCGCTGACTGGTTTTAACAAATAGTCCAATGCGTTGACTTCGAAAGCGCGTAAGGCAAATTCGTCATAAGCTGTGACAAAAATGACCCGTATATCGGAACTGATATGTTCCAGGACATCAAAACCATTCATGCCAGGCATCTGAATATCCAGAAATACCAAATCTGGTTCCACATCCTTGATCATTTCAAGCGCATCCTGTCCATTGGGGGCTTCTCCCACAACCTCAATATTTTTGTGGTTATTGAGAAGTAAACGTAAGTCATTGCGGGCAAGACGTTCATCATCTACTACAATGGCACGAAAAAGCTTAGACATTATTTCCCTCGACATCTCGTGAAATTGAAATCCTTATAACAACACAACCCTCTTCTTCTGAAGTCGTCAGGTCGTATTTACCTGGGAATCTATTTTCAAGGCGTTCTTTTACATTTTTCAAGCCGGTTCCTGTGCCTGCGGGTCGACTACGCCCCTCAGCATCATCTGACAACCAGGTCCCACTGTTTCTCACGGTGACGGAAAGCTCATTGTCTTTAACACTGGCCAGGATTTTAATTTTCAAAGGCATGCTGGAGGTCTTCATTCCGTACTTCACAGCGTTTTCAACCAGGGGATGCACCAGGAAGCTGGGGATGGGATATTCCTCGGCCAAAGGGTCGATTTCGAAACTGACCTGCAGATTTTCCTCATAGCGCTTTTCTTCAATGGCGAAGTAATGTTTTATGGCAGTGATCTCTTCGCTGAAGGGCACGTCACCATTGTTTTTACTTACCAGCGAATAGCGCAGGAGTTCTGCCAGTTCTGTCACCATATCCCGCGCTTTACCCTGGTCTTCCAGGATGAGAGCCCGAATAGAATTCAAAGAGTTAAACAGAAAATGTGGGTTTAGCTGATATCTCAGCATCTGGAGCTGTGCGCTATGTGCCAGGAGTTCGGCTTTTTCAGTGCGGGCAAGCTGTTCGTTCCACTGTCGCCAGAAATTGATTAAAAAATAGAGTGCGGACCACGTAAACAGGATAAATGAGTTCCAGTATATCTGACTGATATTGCTGCGCATGGTGATTTTATCCAGGGCTTTCTGAAACTTTTCAATTCCGTAGATGGGGTAGGAGACAAATCGGTCCACATAAACCCAGATCACAGCAAAGACAACTGAAGTAAGGATGACTATCCCTGATACATTCAGAATGGATCGATGCTGATAATCCAGCTTTTGATATATTTTCCGCATGATGATGGTCACAAGAAAGGCTACCATGTAGGTTACTGCAAATCCAATGGTATTTGCTACATCCAGATCCTTATAAGAATAGTAAATGAGGTAATAGATCACCCCATACAGGAACCAGCCTGAAATTTGGAGTACCCAGAAGAGTGAGATTTTGCCAGGATCTTTTGTGGATGTCATAAAGGAAGATAACTTTCGTGTGATAAAATAATATTGCTAATTCTGTTTCTCATAAGCGTTGAGCCCAATTTAGTCGGTGATTTTAATAGTATATTCTGATTTAGCCCAACGGCCAATAAGTACGACAAGCGGTTAGGGCAAAATAGTCCAGAGCTGTTTCACGTTGGCGATGATGGGGATGGCATGAATATCCAGGTTACTCCAGGGGTTGATGAGACCTATTCCAGCAATGATGATTGAGCATATAGCCAGAGCCCACAATACAGGCTTATTCCATCGCCAATCACTCAAATAGTCTAGTTCATAGAGGTTGAAGTAAATGAGTGGTAGAACGGGTACGAACCAACGGATGCTATAGCTCCACCCCCCGTAATTAGAACTGAATAACCAATAGTAGGACATGAGAACAATTGTGCCCACCAGAATGGTGAGGGTTTCAAGCTGAAAGCCATTCGTTCTCCAAACATTCCTGATGAGCAGGGGGGCTAAAAAGAACAACAGGGGATTATACCAGACCAATCCTCTAGACCCGAAGAGGCTCAAAAATGCGTATTGAAACGTGAATAATGGGGAGTTTATGCTGACCCCGGAGAGGGCCCGAGAATCTGTCCAGACCGAACCTTCGAATACAAAAAACTCGGGATTGATTTGAAGGGGCAAAAGGGTTCCCCCGATAAAAATATTTACTCCGAGATGTAAGGCGAGAGGAATGAAAGCTCCAACCATGAATAAGATTGTCGGAGAAGAAACACGCCATTTGTGAGCGACCAACAGACCAAAACCCAGCAGGAATATCGTAGTGGGTATATCCATACTGGCTGCCAACCCGAAGAACAACCCTGACCAAAATAGCGCCTGTTTCACATCTTTATGCTTCCCTTTCAGATAGAAAAAGAAAGCAATCATGAGACTTGAACCAGCCAGACTATGATTGCTGAAGCTGGATGACCAGGCAAATGCCAGGGAAGCAAAGGAATAGAGAATGATGGCCAGGGGAAGTTTGTCTTTCTGGATTGATGTGAATGAAAGCGCACTGCGAAAGGCTAGAATGCTTGCTATCCAGAAGGTTTTTACGGTGAAGAGTATGATGAGATAGTAGCTCAGATTCCAACCATAATCCAGATGCAATCCCAGAGCATGCAAGGGAGCATAAATGATGGCTGCCAGCATGGATGGAATGGCAGGTTTATCGGAATAGATGTGACCCTCAATGAAGACCTTATCTCCACCATTCACAAAAATGCTTTCGTCTATAATAAAGCTGTGATGCTCCACAAGGGATTGGGTTAGTGCCATCCTGCTGGCTTCATTCCAACCGTTAATACGTGGGTTGATGGTGATCAACGACACTCCCACTAACAGTAGCAGGAGTAGTTTTGAGGATTCAGGTATTGATTTCATTGATGGGCTCGGTAGCAAATTAGCAATCTGAATATGAACTGCAAGATGGCATCCAAGTTTACCTGCGGGGTCTCATTTTCTACTTCCACTATTAACCCGGTCTGGCTAGACTGCCCAGCATGAACTTAATTTTGCTAAATCAGAATGATTTTATTGCTGAAAACCAGGTCCGTCTGACGGGACGCCGATTGGAGCATATACGAACAGTTCACCGGGCTGAGTCTGAATCTCACCTGAAAGTTGGGCTGCTCAACGGCAAGATTGGTTACGGAATTATTAGTCAGATCGAACCTGATTTTGTTGAGTTGACCACCACATTTGATCAATCACCACCAGAAATTCTCCCTGTCACCCTTTTATTGGCTCTACCGCGCCCAAAAATGCTTAGGCGGGTTCTACAAAGTGTAACCTCTCTGGGTGTCAAACAGATTTACCTGTTCAACAGCTTCCGGGTGGAAAAGAGCTTCTGGAGCAGTCCAATTCTGCAGCCTGAAAAACGCCACGAACAACTCTTGCTCGGTTTAGAGCAGGCTCGGGACACAATGCTCCCAGAGGTTCATCTGCGACAGCGCTTTAAACCTTTTGTGGAAGATGAATTACCGGAATTGTGCCAGGGCACCAAAGCCCTGGTCGCCCACCCAACCAGCGCAAAGGGGGCATTGTTGGAACCCAACCTGCCAACCACACTTGCCATCGGTCCAGAAGGGGGCTTCATCCCCTATGAGATCGACATGTTAGTGGCCTGCGGTTTTATTCCTTTCAGCCTCGGTGAGAGGATCCTCCGGGTTGAAACCGCAGTGCCAGTCTTGCTCTCACAAATGCTGCCATTTTAACGCTACCCCATACCCATTCCTCGCCTGGGATGCAGAACAAATAATTGTTTTGCGCACCCGTGATCTGATTGACCTCCCTCCATCCCAATCGCTCCCAGTGACCATTTGAAGAAAAAGACAACCATCTGCAGATGAATTCATTTTCATAATCCTTTCAAGCTTAAAATGGCATCATGACACTCAAGGGAGGAAGCATTCATGAAGCAGAACAGACAATTTATTACTCATCTTTTCATCTTTACCATAGTGGGATCACTGATCCTGGGTTGTAGTGGAATTCAACAGGGAAAAGAGCTGGTTTTTGAACAAGTAAATCGTGGTCAATTGCTCGCAGATGCAGCGACAGCCTATCGTGCTGGAGATTTTGCAGATGCCGGTAATTACTACCAAAAGGTGCTGATCCACAACCAGAATGATGCTATTGTAGCCTATAACCTGGCATGTTGCTATGCCCTGCAGGGTGACGCTACCCAGGCTGCAAAATTCGTGACCCTTGCCTTCCAAAATGGTTTCAGAGGGCTGGAAATATTCAATAAGGATACAGATTTTGATCCCGTGAGGGAAGATCCGGAATTCAAAAAGGCTGCCGGGGATATTAAAAAACGCTTCCATTCCATTGGAACCATGGACTATGTAGCAGCTTCATCCATGATGCCATATCGGATACGGTTCCCAAAGGACTATGATGCCAGTAAAAGCTATCCACTACTCATAGGAATGCATGGTATGGGTGGCAATTCTGAAGGATTTATCAGTCAATATGACAAACTGGTGGATCCACAGGTCATATTTGTAGCGCCTGAAGGCCAGTACCCGTTATCCTTACATATTGGAGCACAATGGCATCGCCGCAAGTGGTCCATTACTGATGTTGGGAAGGAAGCCTGGAAATCAAGCGACAAAATGGTGAGTGACTACATTTTAAAGACCATCAAAAAAGTGTCTAGTGAATACAAAATTTCAGATGTCTATATCATGGGATTTTCTCAAGGTGCAGTATACGCCTATACCATTGGCTTAAAGCATCCTGATAAGATTAAGGGAGTGATCGGGTTCAGCGGTTATCTCATGGATACGAAGGGGGACAAGTCTATTCTCACCAAGCAGGATATTGCGACTGGGAAAGATCTGCGGCTCTATATCGCCCACGGTATTGATGATGCGGCAATCGATGTGGAAACAGCTCGAAAAGTGAAATCAATGTTTGAACAGCAGGGCTATGACATCACCTATAAAGAATTTGAAGGACGTCACAATGTCAAAGCAGACGTCTTTAACGAGGCTGTAGCATGGATGCAATTATAGAATTTACGGGGTTCATTCTAGTCTGAATGAATAAGAGAAGCCACTTGAGAAGGTGGCTTCTTTGTTTATGATACTAATTGAAAACTTTGGGGGATGCCTACAGGTCTTTGTAGGCTACGCTGTACCAGACTTGATGGTTTCTCTCTCCATGACTTACGAATGAGTTCTCTTGTTTCCCTCGGCATGAGATATGATACTATATTTTCAAGGCTAAAATTTTGTGTTTTTCTGTTCGTTAGCCAGATAATGCAGACGAATAATTTTCAGTTCCTCGTAACTTATCTCCTGTCCCAGTGCTTCGAACACAGGACGAAGCGCAAGCGTACCATGTTGTTCTAGAGCCTTGCAAACTTCTGTTTGGGTTTTGGAAGACAGCTTAGAAAGTTCAATAAAAGCAGAGTTGCCGCGCAGAGTATTACCTTCTAAGCAGTATCTATATAAATGATCCAGAACCGTTTTGTTTTGAACCTTAAATTCCTTTGTTATCTCTACTATTGTGGAACCGGAATTGAATTTATCCCCAACAAGCTGATGTCGGGGTGTACCAATGGTTTTAGATGAGGATGTGAGTTTCCCACCAGACCCACCTTTAGGTTTTTCTTGCAACTTATTGATCTGACAGTATTCAGCGATTGTTTGCATAAATGAAGACCCATATCTCACAAATTTAACCTTGCCAACACCATGTAATTGCAGCATCACAGCTTCAGATTGGGGGAAATAGATCGCCATTTCAATCAATGTTTTATCGGGGAAGATCACATACGGTGGTACATTGGATTCATCAGCCAGGGTCTTGCGCAATTGCCTCAACAACTCAAATAGCGTAGGATCGTATGGTTGCTCTGTTTTAGGCTGAGGTTGTTTTTTCTGCCGTTCTTTCAACGGGGCAGAAATAATTTGTTGGCCCCGAAGTACTTCCCAGGCTTTTGCAGTCAACTTGAGACTGCCATGCTCCATATCCTGGGTTAAGAGTCCCTTTTGCACAAACTGTCGCGAAAGATAAAACCATTCTGTTTTAGAAAAATCTTTCCCAATTCCGTAGGTGGAGAGCTCCTGGTGACCAAACTTCTTCACTTTTTGCGATTTTGAACCTCGCAGGATATCAATAATCTGACCTGCACCAAAAATTTGTTTAGAATGTTTGACACAGGACAAAAATTGTTGGGCGGGAATGGTTACATCACGGGAAGTTTGATCATCAGCCAGGCAATTATCACACATGCCACAGTTTGTATCATTGTAAGTTTCGCCAAAATAGGTGAGCAGGGGAATGCGCCTGCAATCATCTGTCTCAGCAAGTCCGACCAGCGCATTTAATTGGGTATGGGCAATAACTTGCTCACTTTCTTTTTTTTGCCCAATAAAATATTTAATCTTTCGAATATCACCATATCCAAAGAGGAATAGACAATCGGCTCGCAGCCCATCTCTACCGGCTCGTCCAATTTGCTGGTAATAGCTTTCTATGTTACTGGGCAAGTCGTAGTGTAAAATGAAACGGACATTTGGCTTATTTATTCCCATCCCAAAGGCAATGGTTGCTACCATAATTTGTGTATCATCCCGGATAAAACTAGCCTGATTCTGTTGGCGTACTTCAGGTGAGAGGCCAGCGTGATAGGGTTTGACGGAATAACCTTCATTTTGGAGAAAATCAGCCATATCATCAACCTGCTTGCGGGAGAGACAGTAGATGATGCCAGATTGGTCAGGGAATCTTGCAAGAAAATCTAGCGTTTGCTGAGCAGATTGGGATTTATGCTTAATTTCCAGAAAAAGATTTTCTCGATTAAAACTGGCAACAAAACTAGCTGATTTATCAAAGCGCAGTGATTTTTGAATATCCTGCTGAACCCTTTGAGTTGCAGTAGCCGTCAAGGCCAGACAGACGGCGTCAGGAAAGCGTTCCCTGAGATCCATCAGCTGGCGATATTCGGGACGAAAATCATGCCCCCATTCACTAATACAGTGAGCTTCATCAATAATAAAGGCGGCCACTTTTTGAGACTCGAGAAGTGCAAGCGTTCTCCCCATAAGCAGCGTCTCAGGAGCCAAATATAGTAAGCGTACTTTGTTTTGCCGAAGAAGTTGAACATTCATTTGATATTCATTCGGTGATAAAGAGCTGTTTAGCATCAGCGCTTCAACACCCAGGGCTTCCAGTTGTTTGACCTGGTCTTCCATCAAGGAAATCAGGGGAGAGACGACAATGGTGAGGCCATCAAAAAGCAGGGCAGGAATTTGATAACAGAGCGATTTCCCACTTCCAGTAGGCATGATACAGAGCGTATCTTTTTTCTTGAGGACATTTTCAATCACTTCTTTTTGCAAAGGACGGAAATCATCGTATCCGAAGATATCTTTGAGGATATTTTGGGCTTCTTTGATCATATTAACTCACGATTTCTGGAAAATATATGGTAGTACAAACACAACAATCTTGTTTTTGGTTCATTTTTTATCCGACTGTATCAGGGTTAGAGCTGGAAGGTATCACAAACTCCAGGTTAATCACAGATGAAAGTTAATAGAAATGTCTACCATATTGAAAAGCCAATACAAATCAGTTTGATCGGGGCATCCCACCGAACTCCAATAGCGGAAATCGTCTTGCTGAGGTTCTCGAAGCATGACGATTTCGTCCCGCATGGTTTGTCTAAGATCCTTCGCGTGCTCCAGTCAGTGAGACAAACTTAAAATGTCTTTGCGAGAAACGAAGTGACGAAGCAATCTCCGAATTCTTGGAAAGCGGATGAATCGAGATCGCTGCCAAGCCTGTCAAGGTCGTAAATCCCAAAAAAGAGCTCATTCTTTTTACAACGAAACATACGAAGATGACGAATCATTTTATGTCTTTTCGTTCAGTTCGTCTAGTTCGTTGTAAGGAAAAGGCGATCTTGAATTATCACTCGAAACTTTGGAATCGCTCCATTTGAGTCATTGCGAGTGAAGCGAAGCAATCTCCGAATTCTTGATTAACGGATGGATAGAGATCGCCACGTCGGTCTGCGACCTTCTCGCGAAGACTGCGCAGGGTTAATCCTTTAGTTGTTGTGCCTTTTCGTTCAGTTCGTCGAATCCGTTGTAAGATGTTAAATGGCTGGTGGTTTCGCAGGCTGTCTTGCGAAGCAATCTCCGAATTCTTGGTAAGCAGATGGACCGAGATCGCGTCAGTCGTTTCACTCCTTCGCGAAGACTGAGTAGGATTAATCCAACAAGGACCGCATCACATACTGGAGGATGCCACCATGGCGATAGTATTCCATTTCGTTGGGTGTGTCGATCCTAGTAACTGCAGTAAAGGAGAATTGACTACCGTCAGTTCTTGTGCACTTGACCTCAAGCTCTTTACCTGGTTTGAGTCCTTCTGCGATCCCGGCGATAGAGAAGCTTTCTTCACCGGACAGTCCCAGGCTGACCCGACCCTCGCCATCTTTGAACTGCAGTGGCAATACACCCATTCCGATGAGGTTGCTGCGATGAATGCGCTCAAAACTTTCAGCAATAACAGCTTTAACACCCAAAAGATAAGTTCCCTTGGCTGCCCAGTCGCGACTGGATCCAGTTCCATATTCTTTTCCAGCGATAACTACCAGAGAGGTTCCTTCAGCCTTATAGGCCATGGCACCATCATAAATAGTTGTGACCTCACCTTCAGGTAATTTTTTGGTAAAACCCCCCTCGGTTCCAGGAGCTAGGAGATTGCGTAGACGAATATTGGCAAAGGTTCCGCGCATCATGACTTCATGGTTTCCACGACGACTCCCATAGGAGTTGAAGTCTTTCAGGTCAGTTCCCTTGTCGATGAGATATTTACCTGCAGGTGTATCAGCTTTAAAAGCCCCAGCTGGTGAAATATGATCCGTTGTGACGGAATCACCGAGAAGTGCCAGAGCACGAGCATTGCTGATATCACTAAGGACACCATGTTCACGGGTCATGCCCTCGAAAAAGGAAGGTTTGCGGATATAAGTTGAATCTGCTTCCCAATCAAAAGTGTTACCTTCAGGAATAGTCAAACCCTTCCAGGCGGCATCTCCACTAAACACATCGGCATATTTGCTGATGAACTGCTCAGGTTTAACAGCCAGTGCGACAGCCGCGGCAATCTCAGTAGATGTTGGCCAGATATCTTTAAGGAAGACATCACTGCCATTTTTGTCCTGGCCAAGTGGTTCGGAGGCCAGATCGATGTTCATGGTTCCAGCCAGGGCATAAGCCACGACCAGGGGAGGTGAAGCCAGATAATTGGCTTTGACATGCGAATTGACCCGTCCTTCAAAATTTCGGTTCCCGGAGAGCACTGAAGTAACCACCAGATCGCCAGCTTCAACGGCTGATGCGATTGGAGCGGGCAGGGGTCCACTATTTCCAATACAGGTCGTGCAACCATATCCTACCAGATTGAATTGGAGTTGATCCAGATAAGTTGATAGCCCTGACGCATCAAGATAGTCAGTCACCACTTTGGATCCTGGAGCCAGGCTGGGTTTAACCCAGGGCTTAATATTGAGTCCTAATTCCACGGCTTTTTTGGCTACCAGACCAGCGCCAACCATGACATTGGGATTGGAAGTATTTGTACAGGAGGTAATGGCCGCGATAACCACATCACCATCCTTGAGCTGATAGTCACTACCAACAACATCCGCTACACCTTTGCTTGAGCCCCTGAGGACTTCAAGGTCCTTGACCCAGTTAGCTTTTGATTTAGATAATTCAATACGATCCTGGGGACGTTTGGGTCCAGAAATGGAAGGAACAACCGTACTCATGTCCAATTCAAGATTGGCTGAATAAACTGCCTGGTCAACACCAGCTTCATAAAACATTCCCTGGGCTTTGGTATATGCCTCCACTAGAGCGACCTGCTCAGCATCACGACCACTAAATTTCAGATATTTAATAGTAGCTTCATTCACTGGAAAATATCCCATTGTGGCACCATATTCTGGTGCCATATTGGCGATGGTGGCCTGGTCTTCCAGGCTGAGATTGGCAATACCTGCCCCATAAAATTCAACAAATTTTCCAACCACACCAGCTGCACGGAGCATCTGCACCACAGTGAGTACCAGGTCTGTTGCAGTCGTGCCTTCAGCCATTTTTCCTGTCAGCTTGAAACCCACAACCTGGGGGATGAGCATGGAAATTGGCTGACCCAGCATCACGGCTTCGGCTTCAATTCCACCGACGCCCCAACCAAGAACTCCCAGTCCGTTGATCATGGTGGTGTGAGAATCAGTTCCAACCAGTGAATCAGGATAAATCTGAATGCCGTCTTCGGTCTCTTTTTTGAAGACTACCTGAGCCAGATATTCCAGGTTGATCTGATGGATGATACCAGTATCTGGTGGAACCACTCGAAAATTCTCAAAAGCTTCCTGTCCCCAGCGTAAAAATCCATAGCGTTCACGGTTGCGTTCCATCTCGATGCTGGCATTTTCAGCAAAAGCGCCGAGGCTTCCAAATTTGTCTACCTGGACGGAGTGATCAATGACCAGATCGGCAGGTTGTAGAGGGTTTATTTTTTCAGGATTTCCACCAAGATCAGCCATGGTATCCCGCATAACTGCCAGGTCTACCACTGCAGGAACCCCTGTAAAATCCTGCAAAAGAACTCGACTGGGTCGTAACTGAATTTCGTGTGATGGAGGCTCGTTGGCATCCCAATTTAAAACAGCTTCAACATCTCCACTGGTCACAGTGATATCATCTTCAAAGCGCAGCATGTTTTCAAGCAGCACTTTATGGGCGATGGGCAACTTGCTCAATTTGTCATCAGCGTTCAGCTTTGAGAGTGAATAATACTCGTAATCCTGACCGTTTAGTTGAAGGGTTGACCGAGTATTAAAGCTATTTAAAGAATTGGATTTGCTTGCCATGTGGGGCTCCTGAAATTTATTGGATTAATCAATGATATGTTGGTTGGGAGGTTGGTATAATTATAGATGCTAAGCACCTTACAAACTAAGATTTTACTTGCCAAAATCAATCGACATCAGAACTGGTTTTCGGAAAACCCCCAGGTACTCATACAGGTTTATTACATCTGTTTATGAATAGTTTCAAATTGATTGATTTAAGAGCATATTTCAGCCTTCATGTTTGAATCAGAAAAACAGGGATGTTAAGTTGACGATATACATTGATGTTTTGTTCTGGATGCGTCAGAAACGATGGTTCCTCTTTGCCATTGCCTATGGTCTTATCATGCACTTTGGAGTGACACCCCCAGTAGACCTTAACCCCGCCGCCTTTGATGCCCTCATTATCATCTCTATGGCGCTCATCCTCATCATAACCGAGCCCTTACCGCTTCCAGCTATTGCCATGTTTATGTTGTTTATGCAAGTGGTTCTGGGAATTGACACCGCCAATAATGTGGCTTCCTCCTTTATGAACGATGCTGTCTTCTTTATCATGGGGTCTCTCATGCTAGCCGTGGCTATTGTGAGTCAGGGGCTGGATAAACGCCTTGCCCTGGCCATCATATATCTGACCGGGCATAAAACCTGGCGAATTATTGCTGGCTTCACTGCAATTTCCGCCATACTGGCTTCGTTTATCGGTGAACATACTGTTGCTGCCATGATGATGCCTGTGGGACTGACCCTGGTTCGATATGCCCACAAGGATCCGAAAAAGGTTGCGGGTCTCACTGCTGCTCTCCTCTTTTCCATTGCCTATGGAGCAACCATTGGATCCATTGGAACCCCCTCGGGTGGTGGTCGCAATGTGATCATGATGAATTACTGGGCTGAATTTGGAGCTGGTTCTGTGACCTATCTGGAATGGATAAAATATGTCTATCCCATGGTGCTGATCCAAATACCCTTCACCGTTCTTATTCTACTCTGGACTTTCAAACCTGAGCAAAGCAATCTTGATAGTGCAGTCAGAAAACTGGTGATTGATGTAGCTCGAGCTGGCAAAATCAAAGGTCGTGAATGGTTGGCCATTTTCCTGTTTATCCTCGTTTTTCTCGGTTGGGTTTTTCTCAGTGAGGATTTTGGGCTTGGAATCATTGCTCTCCTTGGTGTTTTCCTGTATCTGGCCTTTGGCCTGGTGGAGTGGCAGGAACTAAATCGGAAGACCAACTGGGGTGTTATTCTGCTTTTTGGTTCAGCGATTTCCATTGGAATTCAGATGAATGAAACCGGTGCTGCACGATGGATAGCTCAAGTGATTATAACCAATCTGGGGAAGGTTATAGATAATCCCGCAATTCTCCAGGGCAGTGTTTCAGTTCTCCTCACGGGCTTTATGTCAAATATTTTAAGTAGTTCAGCGACGGTGGCAGTTGTGGGTCCCATCGTGCTTGATCTGGGAGGAGATAAAATCCTCATCGGGTATGCCACAGCTATTGCTTCCGCCTTTGGCTATTTCACCGCTGTAGCTGCCCCGGCCTGTACCATCATCTATTCCAGTGGGCTGGTAAAATCAAAAGACTTTCTACGAGCGGGTTGGAAAATGGGGGTTTTATCCCTTGTTAGCCTCCTCGGTTTATCCTTAATATGGTGGCCATTATTATGACAAAAAAGAAACCATTAATCGATCCTAAATCACTCAAGTTTCTTACTGCAGTCAGTAGTGTAGAATATTCCAAACCTACCTTAAAAATGGGCGCTTTGATTGCCTCCGTTTTTGATGCCAGTCATGGCGTTGTCTATGTTGGGGAACGAGCCAGTGAGTTTCATGGAAGCTCCGTCAACCTGACACGAACGAATCTGGACAATTGGAATATTATCCACCCCGGTCTTGAAGTTCTGGAATGGGCACTCAAGGAATTGAAAAAGTTGTCCCCTGAAAATGAAGAGTTAGCTAAAATTCAATTTAATTCTGATCATGTTTATGAAGAGGATGGTCGGGTCCGCGTCATACTACCTGATGATAAAGGCTGCCGAATAGAGCTGGTGCTCCGAGAGGGTGAGCTGGTTGACCAATTGAGGAAGGAAATCCAACTGGAGAGTTACGACCTCGCCATCATTGGTGGTAGTCAGAACAAGCGACATCTCGCACATTCACTCATCCAATACCTACCGTCCTCCATTTTTGTGCTTCAAAAATTTAATCCTCGCATAAAATACAAATTATTGCTTCTGGTGGATGATTCCGTAGCCACAAACAAGTCCGTAGAGTGGGGCGCTTTGATTGCCGAAAAATTGGGATGGCCTGTACGAACGCTTACTGTTTCCAAAACCAAGCGCTTTGGAGCAGGGTATCAGGGCGCTGCAGATAAGGCCAAAGCATACTTTGACTCCAGAGGGATTGAGGTCGAACAATTTTTCCTCACCGGTGATCCTGTAAGAACTTTTGTAGATTTTGCCGGAGACAATCACTTTGTGATCATGGGTGCCTCAACTCTGAATCCCATTAAGCAACTCTTGTTTGGAAGTAAGCCTATCAAGACACTTGAACAAAGTGATGTCCCAATTTTAATCGTTCGATAGCTGACCATATCAATGCACATCTCTGCTGACATGCTTTTCTGGGTCCAACAGAAACGTTGGCTCTTGATCTCTCTGGCAGTGGGCATCTCTCTCTATTTCCTGGTTCCATCCCCTCAATCTTTAAGTGAGGATGGATACCACATTCTCATCATTATTTTGATGACCCTCATTCTTATCCTCAAAGAGCCCATTCCCCTTCCAGCCATTGCGCTTCAGTTGATTTTCTGGCAGGTCATCATCGGAGGCAGCACTCCCAATGAGGTGGGCGGTTATTTCATGAATGATGCCGTTTTCTTTATCATGGGTTCGCTCATGCTGGCCGTAGCCATTGTGAGTCAGGGTCTGGACAAACGGCTGGCGCTGGGAATCATCCGGTTTACTGGGAATAAAACCTGGAGCATCGTGGCCGGTTTTACGGCAATCTCTGCCATTCTTTCAAGCTTTGTTGGTCCCCACATGGTGACCGCCATGATGCTTCCTGTTGCTCTAACTCTGATTCGGTTTACAGGGAAAAAAGGGAAATCAAATACTGGACTTATTGCTGCTCTACTCTTCTCGATAGCCTATGGAGCAACCACAGGATCGATCGGGACGCCCTCTGGTGGTGGTCGTAATGTGATCATGATGAATTACTGGGCTGAATTTGGATCAGGCACTCTGAGCTATATCGAATGGATGAAAATGGTTTATCCCATGGTATTGATTGAGATCCCCTTTACCATTTTTATCATATTAAAGACCTTTCCGCCTGAATTGCAGAATCTTGACACGGCAGTTAGGCGACTCTCTGTGGAGGTAGCTCATGCTGGTAAGATGTCTGCCAAAGAGATATTCTCGCTCGTCTTGTTTGGAGGTGTTCTTTATGGCTGGATTGTTTTGAGTGAAGATTATGGATTGGGGAGTATCGCACTTATTGGAATTTTTCTGTTTATGGCTTTTGGTCTGGTTTCCTGGAAGGACCTCAGCAAAGGTGTGAATTGGGGAGTTATCCTTCTTTTTGGAGCGACAATCTCAATTGGTGTCCAGATGAAAAATACGGGAGGTGCTGCCTGGTTGGCTGAAGGGAGTGTCAATCTGCTCCAGAGCTTGATTCCAAATATTGATGCCTTGCGTGCAATTGTCTCTGTAGCCTTAAGCGGGGTCCTGTCAAATCTTCTCAGTAGCTCAGCCACAGTAGCCGTGGTGGGTCCTGTCGTTCTGAACCTGGGAGGAGATCCCATCCTTCTGGGTCTGGCATCGGTCATATCCTCGGCCTTTGGATATTTTACTGCTGTTGCCGCTCCAGCTTGTACCATCATTTATTCCAGTGGATTGGTAAAAGCCCCTGACTTCCTCCGGGCTGGTTGGAAGATGGCCATTATGTCCATCATTTCCCTGGCTCTGGTGGCTCTGGTTTGGTGGCCGCTTTTTAGATAGACAATGAACCCCAGATTACAACCAAGGAATTCAAGAATGTCATCCCGAGCGGAGTCGAGGGATACAAGGTAAACGAATTATCACCTTCCTCGACTCCGCTCGGGATGACGAATCCCATTTCCTCAGTTTTCGAAAGAAATGGGGTCAAAGCTGTTCGTTAATCCCTGATTAATGAGTTATCTTTCGACCATGCAAAATTATGATGTAATTGTACTGGGTGCCGGTATTAACGGTTGTGGTATTGCCGAAAATCTGGCTCGAGCTGGCAAGCAGGTTCTGCTGCTGGACAAAGAGGGTGTTGGGCAGGGGACTTCTTCAAAATCTTCACGGCTCATTCATGGTGGATTGCGATATCTGGAAACGGGTCAAATTCACCTCGTTTATGAGGCCCTCCATGATCGTCAACGACTTATAGACAAATATCCGGATCTGGTACAGCCCAGACGGTTTTTTCTGCCCATCTATAAAAGTAGTCCCAGACCTGCCTGGATGATAAGAATTGGATTGTGGATGTATGACCTGCTTTCAGGCGCACAAAAAGTAGGACATTCCAGAACTGAGGATATTGCAAAATTTAAATCAAAGTTTCCGGCATTTATTGAAGACGGATTGAAATCCGTTCTATCCTATGTGGATGCCAAGACCCATGATCGCCAGCTAACGCGAAGAGTAGCGGATGATTTTCAGGATCTGGGCGGAAAGGTTATTGTCCATTGTGATATTGAAAGTATTGACTGGAATATGGATGGATTTGAGCTGCATTCAAAATCAGGAGATTTTGCAGCACCAATCCTGGTAAATGCTACTGGACCCTGGCTCAATGAGGTCAACGAAAAATTTGATCTCCCTGCCCGATTCCAAATCCGCAAGGTGAGTGGGATTCATCTCATATTTGATGGTCTCATCGTACCCGAACTCATGTTCATGCAAACCAAAGAAAAGCGCATATTTTTTGTTATTCCTGAGCCTGAAAATGACCAGACACTCATCGGTACAACTGAACGTGAAGAAGATTGTGACATGGATGACCTGGATGCTCAGGAAAGTGATATTCAATATCTGCTGGATCAGGTAAATGTCTATTTAAAACCAGACTTTCAATTTCAGAGAGAAGATGTGAGGGATATCTATATCGGGGTCAGACCTCTGGTTCGCAGAAAGGGTGATGTCACTGATGTCAGTCGCGAATACAAGCTGGATTTACATACCAGGGGAGATACGAAACTTCTGCACATTTTTGGAGGCAAGTTGACGACCTATTTATCTCTGGCTGAGAACGTGGCAGATGTCCTGAAAATCAAGAAGTAATCTGGTCGTGTCCCAAAATATCAAGCTGAAGGGGGCTTTATGCTCAAGAAAATAATTATCGGGATCTTTGTTGTGCTTTTATTAGGTGGTGTCTATTTGAACCATTATCTGAGAGTGGGTATTCCGGATCACGAAGGCAGCATTATTGTTAAAGGGCTGAAAAAGGAGGTATCCATTTTAAGAGATGCATCAGGAATTCCGCATATTATTGGAGAAACTGAAGCAGATGCATTTTTTGCTCTGGGGTATGCCATGTCTCAAGACAGACTATTCCAGATGGAGTTTTTAAGAGCAGCTGGTAATGGCAGTCTCAGTGAAATTCTGGGTGAAAGCATGGTAAAATCAGACAAATTTCTGCGTCGAATCATGCTGAGACCCAGAAATGCTGAGGACCTGTTTAATACCTTCCCGCCTCGAGTTCAGTCCATGTTGACCGCTTTCAGAGATGGGATTAATGCCTTTATCAAAGATGATCCTGATTTACCCATTGAGTTCAGACTGCTGGGCCATGCGCCCATGCTCTGGAGTATTGCGGACATGATGGCCATCGTCAAGCTTCAAAGCTGGCAGCTCTCTTACAACTATGACATGGAATTAATCTATCGCCAACTAAATGAAAAACTTGGCGTGGAAAGGGCAGCTGAGCTGTTTCCATATTATGCTCCTGAACACCTGAAACTGCTAGATGCTTTTGGAAAAACCAAATCAGGAGATTCAGAATTGATCTCACAGGCTACCCAGCTCCGGAAACTTCTGGGAACCAATGGCGGCAGTAATAACTGGGTCGTTTCTGGTGAACGATCAGTCTCTGGTAAACCCTTGTTGGCATCAGATCCACACCTGCATGGCTCAAGACTCCCAGGACCCTGGTACTTTGCTCACCTGAGTGCTCCCGGTCTGGATGTAGCTGGCAGCTTTTTCCCTGGTTTACCCACTGCCTTGATCGGTCACAACCGCAACATTGCCTGGGGTATCACCAATATGGGACCCGATGTTCAGGATCTCTTTATCGAAGAGATCAACCCTGACGACCCCACACAATACATGTACAAAGACGAATGGCTGGACTTTGAAATTATCCCACAGGAGATTCGCATTAAAGACAGCGAGGAGGAAGATGGATTCAGGATCGAAGATTTTGAGATTCGTAAAACCATTCATGGTCCCATTGTCAAAGAAGACGAGGAACTCCTGGCTCTCTCCTGGACGGGACACCAGTTTAATGAAGAGATGGAAGCATTTTACCGCTTGAATCATGCCCGGGATTGGGGAGAATTTTCACTGGCCTTGTCACACTTCTCCACAGCACCACAGAATTTTGTATATGCTGATACGGAAGGAAATATCGGCTATTATGGCGCAGGCAAGGTTCCCATCAGGAAAAGTGGTTCAGGCATATTTCCCGTACCAGGATGGACCGGTGACTATGACTGGGATGGCTATATCCCCTTCGAAGAAATGCCCCATATCTACAATCCTGAGGGGGGTATGATTGTTACAGCCAATGCCGAGCCTTATGGTGCAGATTATCCATATCCCATGCCAGGAGTTTATGCTCCTGATTATCGGACCCGTCGTATCAAAGATATGATTGAGTCCAAGGAAAAGCTCAGTCTGGATGATATGGCGGTGTTTCAGTTTGACAGGAAATCATATCTAGCGCCAATCTTTCTGAGTCATCTCATACCGTTTATCCCAGAATCCCAGCAAGTGGTTAGAGAGCTATTAGAAACCTGGAACCACGAACTGGATCCCAATGGGGTTGAGGGTTCCATTTATCATGAGACTTTGGAAACCTTCCTGAGATTGATCTGGGTGGATGAAATGGGTCTGGAATTGGCGGAAAAATATCTGGATACCTGGTACATATCACTGAATCGGTGGGTGGAAATGTTGGATGACAACTCATCCTCATGGTTTGATAAAATTGATACAGATATAATTGAGACCAGAGATGATTTGCTCTTGGAGGCATTCAAAACTGCCATGGGAAGTTTGGCACTGAAATTTGGCTCTGAAGACATTCAGACCTGGGAGTGGGGCATCATCCACAATATCACGTTTCATCACCCCTTTGAGGCCAAGGGAGGCCTTATAGAGAAATTCTTTAACTATGGCCCCTTTCCTTTTGGTGGTGATGGTGAGACAGTGAATCGTGGAACCCATAATTTTGATGCGCCCTACATGGCTGAAATGACTGCATCCATGAGATTGCTGGTTGATCTGTCCGACATATCTCGAAGCCGCATGGCCAACGCCTCAGGCCAAGTAGGGATGCCCCTTCACAAGCATTACACTGATCTAGTGGATATCTGGCTGGCCGGCGACTATGTGGATATGCATCTGGACCAGGCAGAATTTGGTGAGGTTCAGGAACTGCGGCTTATACCTAAGGATTGAGTTTTTAACCTCCCGCAGGTTTAAGTTTTTGACCTTGAAAGAATATAATTCCAAGCGGGGATTAGGATCCCCGCCTCGTAATCCTCAAATACCAATATATTTCACACCACTCATCTTCTCATGGGATTTGGGCCAAATAACTCTAATTTTACACATGGCTTCCATGAAAGGACATATTCTCATCTCCATGCCCCATCTGACTGACCCCTATTTCAATCGGTCTCTGGTGTTTATCTGCGAACATGATGAGAATGGAGCCATGGGTCTAATAGTAAATAAATCTTTTGATGATGAGGTGGTCAAGGAAGTCTTCCCCACTCTGATCATCAACGACGAAGCCATCAATGAAGTCATATCACCCATGTACTTTGGCGGACCAGTTTCGCTTGAACAGGGCTTTATTCTCCACAGCAGTGACTATGTCAACTCCGATACCCTGGAGGTGACAGAGGATTTTTCACTTACCAGTAATTCTGCTGTGATTGATGCCATCCAGGAAGGCGAGGGTCCTCGCTTTTTTAAGATGATGCTGGGATATGCTGGTTGGGGAGAGGGTCAACTTGAACGTGAAATAGAAAATGGTGACTGGCTGTTTCAGGAGGTCACACTTGAATTCATTTTTACAGGTAATGATTCAGAAAAGTGGATTTCAGCCACTCAAAGTTTTGGCATCGAAATGGCTCCCACCACAGGTGGACTGGCCTAGATATTCTTTTTTCTTCTACGACGAATAAAACGAATTTGGTTTACATCATCCCGGGCGAGCTGCAGGGGTGAGGCAATCTCCAAATTCTTGGGTTGATCACGTTTCGAGATCGCCCCGTCCTAACCGACTCGTGAAGACAGTCTAGCTAAACAACTCCAACTTTATCAGTGGCACCGTGTAGCGTCATCCCTCGACTCCGCTCGGGATGACGGTCTGAGAACTTATCACCCATTAAATAACGGATGACTCCAGAAGTTTAATAGAGCCCTTATCACCATCAATTTCTGCATTGATCCCCAAGGGGATGGTGAATTTATTCTCAATATGACCTATCATGGAACCGAACCAGGCTGGAATACCCAGGGGTTTGATATGATCATCAAGGACTTCTTCCAGGGTGAATGACCCATAACTTTCACCAGAATCACAGCTACTGCACTTCCCAAAGACGAATCCTGAAATCTCATCCAGGATACCCGCCAGTTTGAGCTGAGTGAGCATACGGTCAACTCGATAGGGGGCTTCATCAACTTCTTCCAGGAAGAGGATATTGTTTTTGAAGTCAGGAAGATAGTCTGAGCCCACCATGGATGAGAGGACTGATAGATTGCCACCCAATAACTTGCCGGTGGCCTGCCCACCATGGATAGTCAGTACGCGGTCTTTCACCTGGGTGAGATTGTCCCCCTTGTCAGTAGGATTTTCCATGGTGAAGGCCTGACCTTCAAACAATAGACGTTTCACGAAATCAGTTGAATATTCATTCCAGGTAGATATGCCTACGGGGCCATGAAAGGTGACCAGCGAGGTTTTGGCATTAAGGGCCAGAAGCAGACTGGTGATATCACTATAGCCCATGATAATTTTGGGGTGCTTCTCGATGGTTTTATAGTCAATAAAATTCAGAATACGATTGCAGCCCCAGCCACCCCTGAGGGTGATGATGGCATCAACATCTGGATCAGCATACATACTGTTCACATCGGCGGCTCTGGCCTCATCGGTTCCGGCGAGATATCCATATCGATCCAGGAGATGGGCCCCAGCCTTCATTTTGAGACCAAGTGCCGCAAAAGTTTCTTCGGCAATGACTACATCTTCGGGGTGGAAGGTGGCGCCTGCAGGATTGATGAGCCCCACCGTTTGCCCAGGTTTCAGACGTGGTGGTTTCAGGGTTGATTTTGAGAATATTCCAGCTGCGGATGCCAGGGGAGTCTGTGTGGCTACCAGTCCAGTTCCAACCATCTGTAAAACTTGCCTGCGTGTGATGCTCATTGCGACCTCATATATGAATGTTGCCTTAAACTAGTTTGAATTCAAAGTGTTAGCAATTGTAAGCTTTGAATACTTGTCGAATGGCACCTGTATCTGTAACTTTCAACTCAATTCAAAGGGGGTTATCGTGAAATTAATTCTAAACCTGTGTTTTATGTCCGGCCTGCTTTTTGGGCAGGAGGTTCATTTTTCTTTTTATGAGCACACCACCCAAAGATTCGAAATCCCCTTCGATACTACCTTTCGTGCGTACAAAGCACCCTACGATCTTATAGAAACCGGACAATCACCGATGCTCCAGATGATTTTTAATGGTTGTCACAACAGAGAATTCCATATCGACAACATCCGTTTCCCGTCCAATGCCTATATCAATTTTGAGGAGGATCTACCCGAGCTAACAACATCAGTTGGTATCTCACAAGCCCTTCTGGTTGAACATCCATCAGATTCCGGGTTTGTTTTACACATCGAATTTGATTCGAACCACCTGGGTGTAGATACTCTGAGAATTTCGCAGCCTGATAGTTGGTATCCTGTCGTCCCTGATTTGGTGGGGCTGGAATTTCAAGCCGATGCTTCGATCCAGTTCAATAAATATTTCAAACCACCTGAATTGGCCAGATATGATGTGAATGTTGATGATTGGGGCTTTCGGACTGTTTTGGCTGAGAAGTATAATGAGACGACCACAGTCGATTTAACAATATATACTGTAAGGAGGCATCATTTTCGCACTGGGGGTTCTCATGAAGTTTATGTTATTGATCAAACCTACACGAATTCCAATGCCCGGCAAAACATACTGGACCTGGATGAGATGATCTTTGATTTCGAGTTACCCATTGATGAGTATGCCGGTGGTGATACCTCCTGGGGTTCCTTTCTCTCACATGAGTATTATCAGGAAGTGTTTGGGGAGATTACTTTTGTAAAAATAATGTCTCCCTTTGGTCCCATAGGACACAATTTACATTTCGCCTATGGGGTTGGGTTGATTCGGGAGGATTTTCCCGGCACCTCAGTGCATGCAGATCTCGTGGGCTTGCAAGATCAAGGTGAGGTCAGGGGTGACATGAATTTACCTGTTTCCCTGTCACTGGGAGTGAATTTAGAATCACCAGGTATACAAATTTTTCCTCCTGATACGAATTGGTATCATTATACTATTCCTGTTTCAGACCTTCATAGATATCCTCCCATGCCTACCACATCAGATAGTTTAAGGCTGATTTTAACACCTCAAATCCTGGTGAGAAATCATGATTCTGGAGCCTTGCTTTTTAATGGCATCTCGCTATGGTCTGGCCAGGATATACGCTTTGATTATGGTACGTTAAATCACAATGAGTGGCATTTTGATTCAGCACTAAATGGCAGTGATATATCCTGGGGCTATAGTCAAAATGCTCCACCAGATAGTACTGGACCAAGTAGCCTTCTGCAGTTCTCCAATGGATGGGTAGGGGGACTCCATTTTGTGGGGTGGGCTGAGCACACCGTATATTTTTCAACACCCCTGATTAATGCAAACACTTCACTTCAATTCTGGATGAAACAGCCATTAATCATGACTAATATTAATGAATATGCAGTTGTCATTCCTGACGAAATGGGAGTGCTCAATGCTTACCCAAATCCATTTAATGGAGAGGTAGCACTGATTATTCGCCTGGCTGAGGATGTGGATCAGCAGGAATTATCCATTTATGATTTAAAGGGGCGTCGAATTAGGACAATTAAATTCGAAGGCGCGCAGCGTCTGCTTGAGATCTCATGGAGGGGAGATGACCAGAGCGGTCATTTGGTAGAGTCTGGAGTCTATTTAGCCACTCTCAGTAGCAAAAATCAACCTGTGGGTGAAATTCAAAAAATAATTATGTTAAAATAAGTGATTGATGTATAGTTGTATACAATCCGACTTGAAACTGGGGAGTTAAAATTGATTATGAAGAAAATGTGCCTGGTATACCTGATAATTGCTGTGTTATCAATTTCTCAATTAATGGCGTTTGAATATGTGGATAATCCCAATAATCCGATTTTTAATGGGTCCCAATCCTGGGATGATTTAGCCGTCATTAATCCAACCGTTCTGTATGAAGATGGGGCCTATAAAATGTGGTTTGGTGGTCGCAATGTGGGACTTCCAATTCAAATTGGATATGCCACTTCCCAGGATGGCATCGTGTGGGATGAACTTCCGGCCCCTGTCCTCACCGTTGGTTCAGGTGAAGATTTCGATTCCCAGGATCTTAAGTCCATCTGGGTTTTGCATGACGAGGATGAATATAAAATGTATTACACCGCAACGAATTCATCAGCAATGCCCCGGCTTGGACTGGCTACAAGTCCTGATGGTATCACCTGGACCAAATATGCTCAAAATCCCATTTTGGAATTGGGCCAAACTGGCAGTTGGAATGAATACAGGTCACATAATGCTTCAGTAATCAAACGAGATGGCCTCTATTATTTGTGGTTCACGGGGAGCAACACCAATTCAGAGGTGGGAATTGGCCTGGCCTACTCAACAGATGGGATAGGCTGGGAGGAGGATCAACAAAGTCCAGTCCTTATGACTGCTTCCACTATTGAATGGGAATCTACCTATCTGACATTCCCCGCAGTCGTTTTGAGGGAAGATGGCAGTTTCTTGATGGCGTATATGGGTTTTGATGGACTTTATCGACAGGTTGGTTTAGCGACTTCCCCAGATGGCGTTCAATGGACCCGGCATCCAAACAATCCCATTATCCCACACGGGGCAGTCGGCAGTTGGAATGAAGAAACGAGTACGGGACCCAGCATAGCCATCATTGAGCAGGGTCTCTATCGGATGTGGTATGCCGGGAACTCGATTTACAGCACCTCAACCACCTGGTCATTCGGACAGGGGGATATCTTTTTTGATCCCATGGGTGATATCAACTATGACTACACCCTGAACATTTCTGACGTGATCCAGCTGGTGAGCATCATACTGGGCAATCATGAGGCAAGTGAGTACCAGCTTGGCATGGCCGATCTCAATCAAGATGATGCTGTTGATGTGTCCGATTTACAAGTGATGATAAACACCATTTTGGACTAGAAGGCCACCTATTCGAGCATTCTGTTTCCCTCGCCATACTAGCTATATCATAGTAATTCAATCTGGATCTGGATTAATTTGACAGTTCATATTTTCAAAAGGACATTCTGAATGAAGAGCATTCCCAATCAAGGAATAGATCAAAGCAAAATTTTGGACGAGATGCGTGAGTATGGCGGACAGGATGTGAATTATCGCGACTCCCGCACCTGGAGCCTGGTCTACCACCTGGATGATAAGCATACTGAATTCCTGAAACAGGCCTACGGCCTTTATTTCTCTGAAAATGCCCTCAATCCCATGGCCTTCAAAAGCCTGAAGCGCTTTGAAACAGATATCATCAATATGACAGCCACTATGCTCCATGGCGATGATAAAGCCGTAGGTACCGTGACATCAGGTGGTACAGAGAGTTGTCTTCTACCGGTGCTGACCTATCGTGACCGGGCAAAAGCTCTCAGAAAACTGCCCTTTAAACCGGAAATGATTGCTCCAGAGAGCGTTCATGTGGCCTTGAGCAAAGCTGCCAAATATTTTGGGGTCAAAATTAAGTACGCCCCCCTCAAGTCAGATTTCCGCGTGGATGTTAGTGCAGTAAAAAAAATGATCAATCGTCGCACCATCATGCTGGTTGGTTCGGCTCCATCTTATCCCCATGGTGTGATAGACCCCATTGAGGAACTGGGGAGGTTAGCACTCCAGCATGATTTACCCCTCCATGTGGATGCTTGCCTGGGTGGATTTCTACTACCCTTTATTGAAATGAATGGCGGACAGATCCCCGCTTTCGATTTTCGAGTACAGGGTGTGACATCCATTTCTGCCGATGTGCATAAATATGGTTTTGCAGCCAAGGGGGCATCTACAGTCATTTATCGTAATATGAGCGATATGAAGCATCAATTTTTCATCCATGAGGATTGGCCCGGTGGCGTTTTTGCATCACCCGCTTTGTTAGGGACCAGACCTGGGGGCTCCTTTGCAGCTGCCTGGGCTGCCATGCATGCCCTTGGTGAAGATGGGTACAAGGAAAATGCCCAAAAAATTATGAGTATCACTCAAGAACTGCAAAAAGGCATTAATGCCATAGAAGGTCTTGAGGTTTTGGGTCATCCTGATATGAGTGTGTTTGCCTATCATTCTACCGATGAAAAGATCAATATTTTTGCAGTGGGTGATCAAATGGAAGCCCAGGGCTGGCAGATTGATCGATTGCAGCGCCCTGAGGGTCTGCATGTCATGGTGGTTCCAGGTCATGGGAAAATTACTCAGGAGTATCTCAATGATCTCCAATCGTCAGTTGAAGCGGTCCGTTCCAACCCCAAGCTGGCAGCCAAAGGCAATGCAGCCATGTATGGCATGATTGCTAATCTTCCTTTTAGAGGGATGATCAAGAACGAAGTCATGAAGATGATGGAAGGGATGTATAGTTCCCAGGGTCAGATGCCAATGGATGCTGCGGACACTCCCTGGCTGGTTGAAAAGGTGGCTGGATTTATGCATAAAATTAAATCAAAGAAATCAGGGAGATAGGGACACAACCCAACTGGTTTTGCTTTGCCGCTGACGACAATACAATAAGTTGTCAGCAAGGTCACAAGACTAAAAATATTATCATGAAATTGGGGAGTTAAAGATGAATTACGACCACATCGGCCAGATGATCACCATTAAAATTGCTGAGTATGGTGATAATACCGCTCTGAGATATAAGATTGGAGATGGCTGGGCGTCTTTGACCTACAGAGAATTTGGTGAAAAAATCACCAATCTCGCCTGCGCCATGATACAGTCCGGTGTAAAGCAGGGTGATTCGGTGGGCATCTATTCCGCCAATCGCTACGAGTGGGCAGTTAGTGATTTTGCCTGCATTCTGGTTGGCGCCATTTCAGTTCCCATTTATGCCACCAATACCCTGGATCAGGCCAAATACATTATTCAGGATGCCGGTATCAAGCTGATTTACGTGGGAAACCTGGAACAGTATAACAATCTTGCCACCATCCATAAAGATGGTCACCCCCTCCAGGTGGTTTGCTATGATCCAGCCATAGAGATTGACGCCACATTCGCCATCTATTTCAGAGATTATCTGAATGTCCAGGATCAGGAAGAGCTGACCAAAGAAATGAATCTCCGTTCCGGAAAAATCAAAACAGATGATGTCACCACCATTATTTATACCTCTGGAACAACGGGGCACCCCAAAGGGGTCATGTTATCCCATGGAAACTTGTTTCATCAGTTTGAGTGTGTGGATGCGAATTTCAATGTTAGCTCAAAGGATGTTTCCCTGTGCTTTTTACCCCTAAGCCATGTTTATGAACGCATGTGGTCCTATTATGTCTATCTCAAAGGGGCCGTTCAGACCTATCTGGAAGATCCAAAACAGGTTATAGAAACCATGCAGGAAGTCAAGCCCACTGCCATGGTATCTGTTCCCAGACTTTATGAAAAAATCTATGGGGCTGTAATGAACTCGCAAGAAAGTGCCTCATCAATCAAACGTTTTCTGTTCAAAAAGGCTATTGAGACAGGTACGATTTATAACAATCTGTTTTTCAGGAAGCAGGAAATTCCATCTGGTCTGGCGATGAAATACAAGATTCTGGATAAATTAGTCCTTTCCAAGGTTCGGGCCGTTGTGGGAGGGGACAAGAATTTCTTCTCAGCTGGTGGTGCCCCCCTGGACAAAAGTATAGAAGAATTCTTCCTGGCCTGTGGTCTCCTGATCTGTCAGGGTTATGGATTGACCGAAACATCACCCATGATCTCATACAACACGCCGGATAATTTCAAATTTGGCACTGTGGGGAAGTTGGTACCCAACTGTGAAGTCAGAATCGCAGACAATGGTGAAATCCAGGCCCGGGGTCCCCAGATTATGAAAGGCTATTTCAATAACCCAGAAGCCACAGCCGAAAGTATTGTGGATGGCTGGTTCAAAACAGGTGATGTGGGTGAGTTTGACGAGGATGGCTTCTTAAAAATCACAGATCGTATCAAGGATTTGATCATCACGTCTGGAGGAAAAAACATTGCGCCACAGAACATTGAAAAATTGATCGGTAAGGATTTTTTCATTGACCAGATTATCGCTATTGGAGATAAGCGCAACTTTGTGAGTGCTTTAATTGTTCCGGCATTTGAAGGTCTGGAAGCCTGGGCTCATAAAAAGAAGATACAATTTCAGGACAATGAAGAGCTGATTGCCCATCCCCATGTTATTGAATTTTTCAAGGAGCGTATTGAAGCGCAGTCAAAGAAATTGGCCCAGTATGAGACCATTAAGAAATTCAAACTCATGGCCAAACCTTTTACCCAGGAGGGTGGCGAGATCACCCCAACCCTGAAACTCAAACGCAAGCAGATCAATGAGAAGTTCAAAGCCTTGATTGATGCGATGTACAACAAACAATAACCCTTCATGTGCTAGATAAAATGCTGGTTTCCTCTCTCAAAGGTTGCAAATTGTGACAAATAAAGTCATAGTGATTTATAGAGGGATGAAAAACCTGAAAAAAGGAGATGTCAAATGCTTACTTTTGATGTGAATTGGATAGCAATAGGAGTGTTAATGATTGTCAATATGGGTTTGGGCGCAGTTTGGTATGGTCCCTTGTTTGGCAAACCCTGGATGGAAGCCACGGGGATTAAACTGGAAGATATTGAAGGCAAGAACATGATGCCTCCCTATGTGGTGGCCATTCTGAATTCATTTTTCATGGCCTTCTTCATGGCCAATGTGATTGCCTGGACAGGTACTGCAAGTTTGGGAGGGGGACTCCTCCTGGGACTTTTCATGTGGTTGGGATTTACTGGCTTTTCCTTTGGTGTGAATCACGCCTTTGAAATGCGTTCACTTCAATTGTGGGCTATTAACTCCGGGATGTATCTGGTTGGTCTCCTCATTATGGGAGCCGTTCTGGCAATTTGGTAAGGAATCTAACCTTGCGAAGGTTGTCATCTCCGCTCTCAGAGCAACGATGGCCAGGTTAACCTTCGCAAGGTTAATCATGAAAAATTCTATTGCATCAGATCCGTTTAAATCCAAACATCAGCTTTAGCAGGCCTTTTAGTTTCAATGACCAGGCTCCACCAACTATCATCATAAATCCTACCCAACGTCGATAAACATATCCTGGAACCGGTGTCCAATAGAACTGTTTGTTGAGGGGCAAATAGTCATTCACAATGGCGCGTGCTTCTGTCATTTCCAGCAAGCCCAACTCACCATGGGTTCGTCCAACTCCGCTCTGTTTGAAGCCACCCCAGGGAAGATTGGGGATCCCGTGAGAAATCAGATGATTATTGATGGTGATAACTCCAGCTACCAATTGTGAGGCAATTTTGCGACCAAGGCGATGGTTCTTGGTCCAGACAGAGGCAGTCAGTCCAAGATCGGAATCGTTGGCCAGCTGGATGGCTTCTTCAATTGATTTGAAGGGCATCACACCGATGACAGGTCCAAAGGTTTCTTCCTTCATAACCCGCATTTGATGATTTACATCAGCAAGAATAGTGGCAGGGAGGGCTTGCGCTGTGGTTTCATCTATCTGGGACATGGCTTCAACCGTAGCTCCTTGAGCAATCGCCTCCTCCAATATTTTCCTCACAGCATCCCTTTGTCTGGAAGTTGTCATGGTACCGATATGAGTGTTCTTCTGATCAGGATTTCCGACCCGCAGTTTTTCCACCTTCTTTTTGAGAAGCTTCATAAAGGGTTTGTAAACATCACGATGCACATAAACACGTTCAACCCCGGCGCAACTCTGCCCCGAATTGGATAAACCCGCCCAGATTGCACCATTGACAGCCTTTTTAAGATTGGCCTCAGCACATACTATCATGGGATCATTGCCCCCCAATTCCAGGGAGACTGGTGTGAGGGTTTCTGCGGCTTTTTTCATGAGAATTTTGCCCACAGGAACACTCCCGGTAAAAAATAGCTTATCAATGCCAGCTTCGAGAAAGGCATCTCCAGCTATTCGTCCGGCAACATTTACCTGGATAAAAAGATCCTGGGGTAATTCCCCGGCATCCACAATTTTTTGAATAACCTGCCCCACCATCTGCGTTTCAGAAGCTGCCTTATAGAGAAGTCCATTGCCAGACATGAGGGCCATGAGGATTTCATGCATGGGAATGGCCAGGGGATAATTCCAGGGTGAAATGATACCTATGACGCCCATGGGAACATGCTGGAGACGATTGCGGGTGAAAAGACCGAATATATGGGAGCCTTTTATGCGACGCTCTCTTAACACCCTGGAAGCATGCTTGATATAGTAGTCGAAAGCTAAAACAGCAGATGAAACTTCAGTCATGTAGGCATCAGCCAGGGTTTTACCATTATCAGCAGAGATAATCCTGGCATATTCCTCTCCATTCTCGATCAAGTGATGTTGCATTTTTCTCAGGTGCTTTCCGCGCTCTGAAAAGGAAAATGCTGCCCATTTAGCCTGTGCTTTTCTGATTCTGGATACGGCGTGCTGAATATCTTCCAGTGTATTCTGAGGTATCTGACCCAAGGACTCGCCAGTGGCTGGATTGAAGGCTTCAGTGTGTGCAAGTGCTGACATAAACTCCCCTTTAATGGCTCAGAAAATGTATACGGAATGATGCGAGGGGCAATTTATTTTATCCTATATCGTAGAAAACCCAGGATCTATCTTTAAGGCTCTATTTGCTCAACCTTTAGACACGAATTTCTCGAATTGGACGAATTGACACGAAGCGAATCCTGATTAATAGTTTTTTTCTCAAAATTATTCATGGTATTTAATGAAAATTGGTGGCATTCGTGTCCAACACGCCTGTTTCTAGTTGTGCTGTCATCAGGATTTGTAATCTTGGCTAAATTCATGGTAGAAAAGATGCTCAGGAACGCATGTATTCCTGATGTTGTTTAGATTTTAAGGCAGTAACAAAGCTGAATTTGCTTATCTTGGGCACTATTGATTCAAGCAAAACGCATAACATATAAACCTATAGGTCCATTGATTAATTTGGATTACAAAATATGATCAGGATGAGATGATGAAGAAATTGACCACAAAAGATCTTTGTAGAACCACCGACGATGATGCCCTGAAATTTAAATCCACATCGGAACTTCCCAGCCTCAATAAAGTAATCGGACAGGAGCGTGCTGTGCGAGCACTTCAATTTGGTCTTGAGCTCCTGGCCCCGGGCTACAATGTTTTTGTTGGCGGGCTCCCTGGAACCGGTAAGAGTACCATTGTTAAAAACCTTGTTGAAAAGTTTGCGGCCCACAAACCGGTCCCTCCCGATTGGCTGGTGGTCTTCAACTTTCATGATGAATATCATCCCAGAGTCTTTCAATTGCCAGCTGGAGAGGGCAACAAATTCGCCAAACAAATGAAGCGTTTAATTAGCAGCTTAAGCGTTGATCTCCCCAAAGTTTTCACCGGTGAAATTTATGCCAAGCGGCAAAAGGAAATCACTGCGGAATTTGATACGGGTCGTGATGAAATAATTGCTGCCGTTAATGCAGAAGCTGCCGAACAAGGCATCCAGCTGAATCTCACTCAAGCAGGTTTTCAAACGATTCCACTTAAAGATGGCGTCCCCATGAATGAAGCTGATGTTTCTGCCCTTACTGAGGCGGAATTGGCAGCAATTAATGAAAAAATCAATCTCATCCAGGAGCATTTGCGGGAAGCCCTGCGCGATATGGCGGAATTGGAAGAAGAACGTGCTGATGTGATTGAATCGCTTCAAGGGAAAATTGCGCTTGATTCAGTAGAGCATCGCATCGGTAGATTGCTGGAGAACTATGCAGATCATCCTGAACTTTTGAAATATCTCGAGGAAGTCAGGGATGATATTGCCGAGCATGTCCAGGAATTTGTGGGTATGGATAGTGCTGGAGAAGGTGATGCGGAACCGAATCCCAGACAGAGTCATCATGCGTTAATGCAGAGATACCAGGTCAACCTGCTGGTAGATAATTGCCGTCAGAAAGGTGCACCTGTTATTGTTGATGCCAATCCTTCCTACTACAATCTTTTTGGTAGAATTGGGAAAGAGGCTGTCATGGGTGGCTGGTACAGTGATTTTACCATGATAACTTCAGGTGCCATGTTGCGGGCCAATGGTGGTTTCCTCATATTGGATATCCAAAATGTGCTTCAGAGTGCCAATGTTTGGGAGTATCTAAAACGGACCCTCAAAAACAAATCTTTGCAAATTGAAGATATTAATGAGCAGTATGGCTTAAACGCGACCACATCCCTCCAGCCAGAGCCGATTCCCCTTGATTTAAATGTGATTTTAATTGGTCGATCCGATCACTTTCACTATCTCCAGGAAGTGGATGATGCCTTTAATAAAACCTTTAAAGTTCGTGCAGATTTTGACTATGAAGTTACTCGCAATGCTCAAAATGAACTTCTCCTCTGTCAGTTCATCGCCAAAGTCTGTCGTGAGAGGAAATCACCCCATTTCACCTCTCAGGCAGCGACCCAGATTATTGTGTTCAGTTCAAGATTGGCTGGTGATAAAGGAAAGCTTTCTCTCCAATTCGGAACATTGGTTGGTCTCATTACTGAATCCACTCACTGGGCTAGAAAACAGAAACACCGTCAGGTTCAGATGGAAGATGTTCGGAAAGCCATCTCTGAAAAACGCTTCAGGGGGAGCCTTTACGAGGAGAAAGTGTGGGAGAATATCGCAAGTGAAACATTGATGATCGATGTTAGCGGTGAACGGGTTGGTCAGATCAATGGTCTGGCTGTTTACTCCATGGGTGACAATTCATTTGGAAAACCATCCAGAATTACTGCAACGGCCTATATGGGTAAGCCAGGTATTATATCGGTTGAACGGGAAGCAAAACTGTCTGGAAAAACCTATGACAAGGGCAATCTGATCATCAATGGCTATCTGGGCCAGACATTTGCCCAAAGCTTTCCTCTGTCTGTGACCATTACCCTTACTTTTGAACAGTCCTATGGGGGAATTGATGGAGACAGCGCCAGCTCCACAGAAATTTATGTTATTCTCTCTGCTCTTTCTGGCATCCCCATTAAACAGGGGATTGCCGTGACGGGCTCTGTCAACCAGTGGGGGGAGATTCAGGCCATAGGTGGTGTGAATGAGAAGATTGAAGGATTTTTCCATCTCTGTAAGCTACGGGGGTTGACCGGGGAGCAGGGAGTCATGATTCCATCTGCAAATGTAGATCATCTTATGCTTATGCCTGATATTCAAGCGGCAGTAAAGTCTGGGAAATTCAATATCTGGTCCGTTGACAATATTTCTGAAGGGATTGAGATACTTACAGGGGTAAAGGCCGGTGTTTTAAACAGGCATGGAAATTTTCCTGCCCGCACGGTATTTGGGGAAGCCCAGAATCAGCTGAAAAAGTATTTTGCTAAAGGTCAAAACTTGGCCAAACAGACATAGAAAAACCAGGGAAATAGCTATTACGGCTCAATAGTTGCTTTGTCCAATACTTGTGAAAAATAAATGGTGTCACAGATCATTCAGCATTGTTTTAGGGAGAGGTGGACGTTAGTTTTTGATCATGAGTGAACCGCAGTATTCAGGCCTTGACCTGTATCAAGATTCTTTCCTAAAACAGCGTATTATCCTTTTGGCTCATATCCAGAAACTGAGTTGTTTAGAAAACAAAGATTCAATCATTTTTAATCAAACAAACAATAGATTCGTATAGCGGGAGTTCGTATTCATGGCGAAAAAAGTAATTAGAATTAATGATGCAACCATTCGTTTCGCAGGAGACTCAGGCGATGGGATGCAATTGACAGGTACGCGCTTTACTGAAGCGACGGCAATTGTGGGAAATGATCTAAAAACCATTCCCAATTACCCTTCAGAAATCAGGGCTCCTCTTGGAACTCTTGCTGGTGTAAGTGCTTTCCAGCTCATGTTTGGATCTCAAAAGGTATTTACCCCTGGTGATTTACCAGACACATTGGTGGCAATGAACCCGGCTGCACTTAAGGTGCATTTGAGGGATTTGAAAAGTGGTGGGTCCATATTGGCCAACGCCAATGCGTTCACAGAGAAGAACCTCAAAATGGCTGGCTGGGAGGCCAATCCACTGGAGGATGGGTCTCTGGAAGGGTATATAGTATTCAGTATTGAAATGTCTAAACTGGTTGGCAAAGCTCTGGAGAATTCAGATCTGACCTCCAAGGGTATTGAGCGAACCAAAAACATGTTCGCCCTGGGTGTGCTCTTCTGGATGTACAATCGGCCGATTGAACCAACCGAAGACTGGCTGCGAAAAAAATTCGCCAAAAATCCTTCCGTCGCCGAAGCAAATATCACAGCAATGAAAACAGGTTTCAATTATGGTGAGACCACGGAAATATTTACAACCTCCTATGCTGTGGAGAAGGCCAACTTACCCAAGGGTAAATATCGAAATATTACCGGCAATGTTGCTGTTGCATATGGTTTGGTAGCTGCTGCCAAGAAAGCGGGCAAGGAATTGTTCCTGGGTTCATATCCAATTACGCCAGCCAGTGAAATCCTCCACACTCTGTCCACGCTAAGAAACTATGGCGTTAAAACCTTTCAGGCAGAAGATGAAATTGCGGGTATCTCCTCGGCTATCGGCGCCTCCTATGCCGGAGATTTAGCAGTTACCACAACATCCGGACCTGGTATGGCCTTGAAAACGGAAGCAATTGGACTTGCCATAATCACAGAACTACCCCTGGTGATTGTGAATGTTCAGCGCGGTGGCCCCAGTACGGGTATGCCTACTAAGATGGAGCAATCAGATCTCCTACAAGCTGTTCTCGGACGAAATAGTGATGCACGAATTCCAGTGCTTGCTGCCAAGGATCCAGCAGACTGTTTTGATTGTGCCTTTGAAGCTGCCAGAATAGCAATGAAATATATGACGCCAGTCATTTTGCTGTCGGATGGTTATCTGGGACAGGGTTCTGGTCCATGGCAAATTCCTGATCCCAAAACCCTTCCAGAAATTGTAGTAAATCATCCCAGTTCTTCAGATGGTGGTGAAGATGGATTTATGCCTTATGCACGGGATGAAAATGAGACTCGCCCCTGGGCGATTCCTGGAACACCTGGCCTGGAACATCGTATTGGTGGACTTGAAAAAGAGAACATTACTGGTATGGTCAGCCAGGATCCTGAGAATCATCAGTTGATGACTGACATCCGTGCTCGCAAGGTTGATAATATCAAACAGGATATCCCTCCTTCAGAAATTCATGGAGAACCCAAGGGCAAACTCCTGGTGTTGGGATGGGGTAGCACCCATGGAGTCATCCATGTTGCAGTAGATCGTGCCCTGGCCAAGGGACAGTCTGTAAGTCAGATGCATCTGCGCTGGGTGAGTCCGTTCCCATCAGATCTAAAGGCTATTTGTGATGGTTTTGATGAAATCCTCATTCCAGAGGTTAACTCGGGACAGTTGGCTCTGCTTCTCAAGGGTGAGCTGGTCAGAGAGATTCACCAGCTGAATATCGTACGGGGAGAACCCTTCCGTGCGTCTGAGATTGAAGATAAAATTAACGAGATCCTCGGTTAATCCCCGAGATATTGAATAGATAAGGTATAGAGAGATGAGTGAAACTAAGGTCGAAATTCAAGACTTGAATCTAACCAGGAAAGATTTCGTCCCCGGCAACGAGGTGCGATGGTGTCCAGGTTGTGGGGATTATTCAGTTCTGGCAAATATGCAAAAAACTCTGCCAGTCATGGGTGTAAAAAAAGAAAATTATGCATTTATATCGGGTATTGGCTGCTCAAGTCGCTTCCCATACTACATGAACACTTACGGCTTCCATTCAATTCATGGTCGGGCACCTGCCATTGCCTCAGGTGTTAAGTTGGCAAACCCGGATCTTGCTGTTTGGGTTATTACTGGCGATGGAGACGGATTCTCCATTGGTGGAAACCATATGATTCATGCCTTGAGACGCAATATTGACATGAACATCATGTTGTTTAATAATCGCATCTATGGTCTGACCAAAGGCCAGTATTCTCCCACATCTTTATTGGGCGCCAAGACCAAATCTTCACCCTTTGGGTCAATTGATCGTCCTTTTAACCCCAGTGCTGTCGCCCTGGGAGCCAATGCCACCTTTATTTCCCGAGCATTGGATGTGGACGCAAAAGGATTGCAGGAGAGCATCAAAAGAGCACAACGTCATAAAGGTGCATCTTTCATCGAGGTCTATCAGAATTGCATTATTTTTAATGATGGCGAATTTGAGTCCGTTGAGAATAAGGCCACCCGTCCTGATAATGCTCTGTTTGTCGTTCATGGAGAACCTATGATTTTTGGTAAGGAAAACGATAAGGGTATCATTATGAAGGACAACCATCCCAAGGTTGTTCACCTCGGTCAGGAATGGTCAGAAAAAGATCTTCTCGTACACGATGAAACCAATCAAATTATCACCAACTTACTGCTTGAGATGACCTTTGATCCAACCAACCCTACACCATTTGGTGTGCTGCGGGCTGTGGATGCTCCTACCTATGATGATATGATGATTGAGCAGATTAAAGAGGTCACAAAGATCAAAGGTGAAGGGACCCTTGAGAATCTTTTCTATAGCGGTGATGTTTGGGAGGTTAAATAGTTTAGGGGGTTATACATGTTTCAATACGATAAAAAAGTTCTGAAAAATCAACTGCTGGAATTAATTCGCCTTGCAGCCACGGATTTGCCTAAGGATGTAGTTGAAAGTATTCAGGCAGCCCAGCAGAATGAAGATGAAGGTTCAGCTGCCCGTAGTGTTTTTGGAATGATTCTAAAAAATATCGAGCTGGCTCGCGTTGAATCCACTCCGATCTGTCAGGATACCGGGACCAACATTTATCTCGTCCACATTCCAGAGGGCGTGGGCATGCGCAAGTTGACTGCCTTAATCCATGAAGCCACAGCTGAAGCAGTTGATAAGAGTTATCTCCGCCCCAATGCCGTGGACAGTATCACAGGTAAAAATTCTGGAAACAATATTGGTGAGGGACAGCCTTTTATCCATTTTGAAGAATGGGACAACGACTATATCGAATTCAAACTCATGCTCAAGGGGGGTGGATGTGAAAATGTATCCACCCAATACAAGCTCCCCGATGTAGGTCTGGGTGCAGGTCGTGATCTGGATGGTGTTTATAAAGTCATTGTGGATGCTGTTAATCAGGCCCAGGGTCTTGGGTGCGCTCCCGGAATTCTAGGTATAGGCGTCGGGGGTGATAGAACCACTTCTCACCTCACTGCAAAATCTCAACTATTTAGAAAAATGACAGACACGAACCCCAATTCAGATCTGGCCGAAATGGAATCAAAATTGTTAGCCGATTTAAATGAGCTAGGCGTTGGTCCCATGGGCTTTGGTGGCAAAACCACCATTCTAGGTGTAAAAATGGGAACCATGCACCGATTACCAGCCTCTTTCTTTGTCTCCATATCCTACATGTGTTGGGCATATCGTAGACACAGCATGATTCTGAATGGCAATGGGGAGGTGACTTATGATTAATTTGCAATTACCAATCTCCGAAGCAGACATACGTGAATTAAAGATGGGTGATGAAGTTGCTATTTCAGGTTTGATGGTTACTGCCAGAGATGCCGCTCACAAATACATCCATGAGAACTGGCCGGATTGGCTCAAGCCCATCATGGAAGACAGCATGATCTACCACTGTGGTCCGGTGGTCAAAAAGAATGAAGATGGTTCCTGGTCATTTGTCGCCGCAGGTCCAACCACGAGCATTCGTGAAGAACCCTATGAGGCTGCAGTGATGGAGCATTACAAAGTGCGAGCAGTGATTGGGAAGGGTGGTATGGGTGAAAAGACCCTTAATGGCCTGGCTAAATCCGGTGGTGTGTATCTCCATGCAATTGGAGGATTGGCCGCTTCCCTGGCAAAATCAGTTGTGAAAGTTCATGATGTATATATGCTGGATGAACTCGGTGTACCAGAAGCCTTCTGGCATATTGAGGTCAAGGATTTTCCTGCAGTGGTCACCATGGATAGTCATGGCGGTTCACTGCATAAAGCCATCAAAGCAAAATCAGATGAGGTTGCAAAAAAACTCATCTTTGGTTGAGGGCTCCATCAAAATGGATTTATCAAAATGGCCGGGTTTCCTGGCCATTTTTGTGTGTAATGATATCCATGCTTGTCATCCCGAGCGGAGTCGAGGGATAACTAGAATAATCAATTATCAGGCCCCTCGACTCCGCTCGGGATGACGGTAGGCATTTCTTGCATTTTTCCCCGCATTCTAAGGCGGGGAAAAGAAAGCTCCCAGATCAAAGGGCTTTAGCCCTGACGGATGATGATAATGATCCGGTTGGGGTTAAAACCCCTATATTATGTTGCGTAGTTTACCCCCGGCTTGAAAGCCGGGGTAAGTATAGAGAGTAAATCTAAATTACTCTCCTTAGCACCATTTTCCGGTGGGGAATTCCAGCCTCGTAAAAGATGCCACCGGTTGCTTCAAACCCCTGACGGGCGTAAAAAGGGATGGCGGAAACTTGTGAATTTAAATAGGCTGGTTCGGAATCCTCAATCTGATTAAGTACGAATTTCACCAGGGCTTCACCGACTCCCTTGCCTCTGGCTGATTTCAATACTGCAAAACGCTCAAGCTTGTGACCCCGCTCAGTTTTGCGCCATCGAGCAGTGCCGACTGGGACGCCATCCAGTCTTGCCAGGATATGGGTGGAATTCTGTTCGTATTCATCATACTCGATTTCTGGAGGAACCTGCTGCTCCACCACAAATACTTCCTCGCGTATTTGTCGCGATGCTTTTGTATCGCTATCAGAATGAATACGAGAAACCTTAATTAGGTTTTCAGGACTCAAAAATTCACGCCACTTTCGCTGGAGTGTCCTCAAGAGAGGTATTTCGTTTTTGGATCTGTCTCCATTTTTGTTCAAGCCGCGGACTGATGTATAGTGCTACAGCTATGACAGGCAGGGCTCCAATGATGTCTACGACGTAATGATATCTTAAATACACCGTAGCGAAGGGCAAGGAAAGGGCCAGGGGAAGCTGTATCCAGAAGAAGATCCGATGATAGCGCCAGGCCATAATCATAGTTAGTAAAACGATGCCATTATGCATAGATGGGAAGGCATCACGTACACGATGGGGAGACATATCAACAATGGTGTAGGTGAGCCATGAGAAAAAGGATGTGTCTTTCCAGATATCAACCTTATACAGTTCCGGAATCACCAGATATGGAGACGAGGCGGGAAAAATGATATAGCTGATAAAACCGATAAAATAGCTAATCATCATGGTCACCATTACGATTCTAAATTGCTCATGTCTCTTGTTCAGATAGAGGAGACCTAACAGGATCGGAGTCATGAAATAATAATTTAAATAAGTAAATGAGAACCAATCAGTAAGTTGAGGATGGTAAAATTTTTCAGCCCAGACAGTAGGCTGCATCCCCAAAAGTTTTTCATCCAGGTGTAACAGCGTATGGTGGATGTCCTGTGGGTTAATGAGAAATATGGTATCCTGAAGATTGAAATAAATAATCAGGATAAATAAAAAAGGTGCAAAATCACGAAAGATCTGGAAGCCCCGGTTTTCAGCATGAACCAGAATGGATCGATAGAATAAAAAGGTGAAAAAAGTGGAGGTAAGAATGCGAGAAATATTGACAATAATGTTTTGCGCTTCTGGTAGGTCGTTCATGAACATGTATAGGTTGGAGAAAGTGGCAAACAACACTGCGAATGTTATCAGTAATAGACCGATGACCTCCTCGATGCGAAGTGCCTGGAGCAGAGAATTAGTAAATAGGGTATTCCTCTTCATTGCTGGCAAAATAAGGCGGGGATGTATGAATTGTAGACCAAAATTTGAGTTCTATTCAGATATTATAAAGTCCCTAGGTATACCGGGTTTTTTCATAAGTTGTTGCGCCCAATTAATGCCTGGCTAAATGCACCAATCCATGCCTTGAATTGCCTGGTGGCGAGATTAAATTTTGCCTTTAATTATTCACAGAAATCTGTTGATAGCGTGAGAGGAGTATTTTTTGGATACAAAAGCACCACAGGGGAAACTGGGAGTCTTAATTCCTGGATTAGGAGCAGTATCAACCACATTTATTGCCGGTGTAGACGCCATCATTAATGGGCATTCCGCTCCCATTGGTAGTGTCACTCAGATGGGAACCATTCGTTTGGGAAAAAGAACTGAGAACCGGAATCCCAAGATTAAAGAATTTGTACCCCTCGCCGAGCTTCAGGATTTGGTTTTTGGTGCCTGGGATATTTTTGAGGATGATGGATATCAGGCCGCAGCACGGGCACAGGTCTTGACGCCTCAAGATATTGAGAGAGCTCGCCCTCTCCTGGAATCAGTTAAACCAATGAAAGCAGTTTTTGATCAGTCCTATGTAAAAAATCTGGATGGGGTTCACAAGAAATCAGCTCCCAATAAAATGGTCTTGGCTGAAATGCTCATGGATGACATCAAGACCTTTAGAAAAACGAATAATACCACGCGTGAAGTCATGATCTGGTGTGCCAGTACGGAAGCCTACCTGGAGCCCTCAGACATCCATAGCAGCCTGGAGAAATTTGAAGCAGCTTTGCGAGACAATGACCCCCTTATAGCTCCAAGTATGATCTATGCTTACGCCGCCTTAAAAAGTGGTCTTCCCTTTCTCATGGGCGCACCAAATCTTACGGTAGACATTCCTGCCATCCAGGAACTGGCCATGGCCGAGGGACTACCCATCGGAGGTAAAGATTTTAAAACCGGCCAAACCTTAATGAAAACTATCCTCGCTCCTGGACTCAAAGCCAGAATGCTTGGTGTTGAAGGTTGGTTCTCCACCAATATTCTTGGAAATCGCGATGGTGAAGTACTTGATGATCCCATGTCATTTAAATCTAAGGAAGTTTCCAAAAAGGGCGCCCTGGACTATATCCTGCAACCGGACACTTATCCAGATCTCTATAAAGATCTCTACCATAAAGTTCGGATCAATTATTACCCGCCCCGTGGCGACGCCAAAGAAGGTTGGGATAATATCGATATCTTCGGCTGGATGGGTTACAAAATGCAGATCAAGATTGACTTTCTGTGTAGGGACTCTATTCTGGCTGCGCCCATTGTCTTGGATCTGGTATTATTCGCTGATCTGGCGCTTCGCTATAAGATGCGAGGTATCCAGGAGTGGCTTTCATTCTACTTTAAGGCACCCATGGTTGGGCCTGGTCTTTATCCCGAACATGATATCTTCATTCAACTCACCAAGCTGAAGAATACACTTCGCTGGATGATGGGTGAGGAACTTATCACCCATGTTGGACATGAATATTATGATAGCTACGAATAGAATTGTGAACAGGGATGCTTAATCGTCGTAACCTTATTGAGGGCTATTATAGGGTTGTAAAATACATCGTTTCACATTCACCCCTGACAAGGATGAATCCCAACTCCATATCTTTCACAGCCTCAATTATTGGTGTGATTGCCGCTGGTTTCTTCATGTTTGGACATAGTGCCACGGCAGGACTTCTGCTCTTATTAAGTGGCATTCTGGATACCCTTGATGGCACCGTAGCCCGGTTGGGAGAACGCTCAAGTAAATTTGGTGCCACTCTGGACTCCAGCCTGGATCGCTATGTGGAGATGTTTGTCTTCATGGGGATCACCTACCACTTTAAAGATACCCCCATGTTCTTTTGGTCATTCCTGGCCATCATGGGATCCATGATGGTGAGTTATATCCGCGCTCGCGCTCAATCCCTGGGAGTTCAGGAGCTGGTGGGCTTTATGCAGCGCTTCGAACGATTTGTTATTTTATCTCTTGGTGCTATTCTCAATCCCTGGGGTGTTGGTTTTTTCGGTTCCGAGATTGTGCTGGAAGTATCTATCATCATTCTGGCTGTTGGTACCAATTACACCGCTTACCAAAGACTGATGATCGTAAAAAAAGTTGAGGGCGATTCATCTGATCCCTCCTAAAATACTGGCGATTATCCCGCTACTTGTGGCGCAGTACACATTGGGAAAGAAGGCCGCCTTCCCCCTTGGTCTTATCCTGGGTCTCAATGCCTGGGAGATAGGAATCGTCGTCATCCTCTCGGACTTTGTCCTGATGGTTTTCATCAATCACATGTTTGATCTATCCGTTGAAAAATTCAAATGGGCCATGTACTTGCAGGAACGTTCGTTGCGAATTCAGGACCGCTTAAGCCAGCGGAAATGGACAGCAGGGCTTATGAAAATCGGGTGGCTGGGTCCGCTTGCTATCACGACCATACCCTTTGGGGGTGGTGTCTGGACAGGAATATCTCTGGCTAGGGTGATGAATCTTTCAAGCAAACAAACCAGTTTAGCTGTGGGGTTAGGAGTCATTTTAGGTTGTCTTATTTTTGTCCTGGCAGCGCTGGGAATCCTGAGCATTGTTGAAATTTCTGAAGTGCAGGTATAAAAAATTGAAGCTGGTTTATATGATGGGAGATACGGTATGCTGAAAACCTGGACAAGACGTATACAGGGTTTACGAATTGAGGAAATCATCTTCCTGGTTTTCCTTATCCCGTCCATACTGATTACCCTCAGGGCCAACTGGTATTTTTATACAACAGTTGGTGAGGATTCAAAAAAAATCGAAGGTGGTATTGCCAGAATAATTGTAACCATCATACTGATGTTGATTTTCTATTGGTTTCTTTGGTACAGACCTGACAAGAGGGCTTTCAAATTTATTCGAGAGGTAGCTCCCTTTATTTTCGCCATCGCTGTCTATACCAATCTTCATGATACCATTCATTTTGTTAATCCCAACGATGTACATTTTCAACTGAATGCTATCGATGAATGGATGTTTGGCGTGTCCCCAACGGTATGGGCAGAAAAGTTTTATACTCCCTGGTTAACTGACTGGCTGTCTTTTGCCTATATGAATTATTTCTGGATCACCGTCATCCTGGTGCTATACATGTATTACAAGGGTGAGAAACGAGAATTCAGAACCGTTATGCTCACCATGATGCTGTGTTATTATGGTGGCTATCTACTCTACATTTTATTGCCGGCTGCGCCTCCACGGCTTGCCCTGGCAGATATGTATACCATAAATATTTTTAAAGGAACATCGCTCATCTCAGACAGCGCCAGAGCTGTAGTGAATATTAGTTCTGCTTCCGCCAGGGGGGCTTTCCCTTCTTTGCACTGTACCATCACCTTTCTCACTCTGGGAATGGCCTGGCGTTTCCACAAAGGTCTCTTCTGGATATTCCTTCCCATAGGCGTGTCTTTGATCATTGCGACAGTCTACCTCAGGCACCACTATGTAGTTGATATCTATGCTGGTCTGTTTCTCTGCGCAGCCGTCTGGTATGTCACACCCTATATTGATTCTAAATGGCGGGCATATCAGGATAGCAAGGGTATCATTACCCATTCACCACCTGTTTTAGGCTTTCGGGAAAAGGCATAAACTCAGTCGAATCACCATTTATGTATATGGGTTCATATTCTAAACAATGATATATTAACTCATGCCATTGATACCCCTCCAAATTCTCTTTGCCGTTACCCTGTTGTTGGGAACTATCCAGGCTCAAGATCTCAGATGCGGTTATTGCTTTAAATCCATTAAGGGCAATTATCTCACTACTGATGGAAAATCCTATCATGAGAATTGTTACTGTGATCATGTTCAACCGAGGTGTGAGCATTGTGGGAAACTCATCGATGGGAAATATGCGATCATGAATGAAAAAATGTATCATCCCCAGTGCTACACAAATCACATCCTCCCCAAATGTGCGATTTGCGATCAGCCGCTCCAGGGCAAATACTATACAGACTATTGGGGAAATTCATTTCATGGGAGTCACTCATCAGAATTGCCAGAGTGCAGTACCTGTGGTCGCCTGATCTGTGAAGCGTTAACCAGGGGTGGATTCGAGCTGGATGATGGACGTTTTCTTTGCGGAATCTGTAATGAAACAGAAGTCTCAGGAGATTTCCTGCTGGAGTCCTCTTTGTCCTATGTCCGCAGGCTCCTGGAATCAAAGGGAATAGACAACCTGCCTGATGATATCCCCATCACCCTGGTGGATCAGCACCAATTGAAACAACTGGCTACATCTTATTCAGATGCCATGCATGGATTCACCGAGCACAATATTCAGACCCGGAATGGCAGGATTGTTAGAAAAGATAGCCATATCTATATCCACTCTCATTTGCCCCTGACCATGTTCAGAGCTGTTCTGGCACATGAATTACTACACGTCTATTTATTTGGCAGGGATCTTGAGCTCAGATCCGATATCAGCGAGGGCTTCTGCAATCTTGGGAGTGAATTGGTTTACAAGGACTCCCGTTCTGAATATGCCAAATTCCGATTGCTCAATATGGAGAAAAGTCAGGATCCAGACTACGGCTATGGGTACCGAAAAATGTCCAAATTACTGGATAAGTGGGGATGGAATTATCTTCTGGAAACTCTGGATACCTACTAAAAAAAAGCAGTCAAGACCTGACTCAAAAAAAACATCTTATCTCAATAGAAATCCGATCACCTGACCGGGTTTTTTATTTCCATTTTTTAGTTTAGAGGCTATCAAAGCTGTAGTAACACATGCTATATCATAACTACTGTGCATTACATTGTGTACTTGAACTATTAAGGATTGATTTTTAGATTCATCGCGCACGTACTTCAATCGGGGAAAAATTCGCACTGATATCTCGGCCAGTCTGGCATTCCATAGCATGTTAAATACATAGAATAGTCATGTATAACAAAACAAGGGGAGATGGAAATGAGACTTTCAAAATTGTTGATTGTCGTTGTTGCTGTACTGCTGCTGGTCGGCTGTGCAAAGGTGATGTTGAAGGCAGGCAGCCTGGTTACGTCATTTATGCAGGAAAAAACCGGGGATGTTTCTGATGCCACAGCATTTATCAAGCTGAATAATGTTAACCGGGGACGACCCTGGACAGATCTTGAAATTGAGTATATCACCAGCAAGGGCTTTGATCTGGAGCCGACACCAAGTAATGCATGGATCATGTTCTCGCGGGGGATGAAATTTCTTGAGATTGACGGAACAGTAACCTGTAATGGAGATCCCATGGATTTCTTCGGAAACGGTATGTATCTCTGCAAACAAGATGTCCAGCCAGGGGCAACCTTTTCGTTTTCCATCGATGGAACAGCAGGTGATCCAGTCACTTTTACAGAAACCTACACAGGTGAAAAAATCACCATCACCAAACCTGCACAAGGCGCTGAAATTGATCTTTCCAAAGGATTCATGCTGGAGTGGACCCCAGGGGCAGATACCACCAAGATCATCAAGGTTTCCATGCTGTTGACCCAGATAGGTCTCCAGAATGTTTTGCCCATATACCTGATGGATGATGATGGATCAGAGTTCATTTCTCCAGAAATCCTGGGTGAAAGCATTGGACCTGCCCAAAAATTTCAAGCAGGGCCCAATATGATCATGCTGGAACGCCAAAAGGATGTGGTTCGCCATATCATGAATGGCGATGTGGTGGTCAGCTCTGTTGACACAGATGTTATTGAAGTGAATCTGAGCGGTAATGTAAAAGGTTCACACGGTGCCAATAACCCTTACATCCCAGAGATTGTTGAAACAGTTGGTGATGTAACGGTGAAGATTAATCCAGTAACGACTGCATACAACCCAGGTGGTGGCGCAATAGGTTATCTGGACAGTATCAAAAAAGTGGGTTTAAGCTCCTTTGTATTCAGGGGTAGTACAAAAATAGAAAAGGTTACCTCTACTCAAACCACAGTGACGACTACAACCTGGGGTTATGATTTCGGGACAGAAGTATTAACGGATGTTGCCAATATCATGGCCGACGGGGTAATGAACGCCCTTCTCACAGGTCTGGATGCTGAAGAAGTTCCCAGGGAGGCATTCGTTAATAATGCCTCATATAAGCGCATGGCAGCAGGTGAAGGTAAATCAGGTCCATACAACTTTTTTGTGACCGCAAGAGATTTGGCAAACTTTGACATGTGGGAGAATTTTGAAGTCAAATTTGGCGGCAAAGAATCCTGGTATTATGATATGATCAAAACATCTGGTGCAGATGCCCTGGCTGAATGCTATGTCAAGGCAACCCGCATCAAACCTGAAGAGGGGGTTTCAGGAGACCTGTTTGTATTTGATATGAATATTTCAGTGCACTACAAGGCATTTCCGAAATCCATTGTAATGGGTACGTATATTCCCAGTGCAATCGCTGTTTACAAGTCTCATCCAATTACCATCACCAAGGATACGACTTACGAGGAATTTCTCAAGGCCTTCAAGGTTGATAGCTTCATACAGGCATACGCTACTGCACTCAATAAATGGGTTGCGGCATATCAGGCGTTGGATATCTAGCAGTTTAGCTTTCAGAATGTTGTGGAAAATAAAAAACCCGATCAAATGATCGGGTTTTTTACGTGACTCCTAGGAGAATTGAACTCCTGTTGCGAGAATGAAAATCTCGAGTCCTAACCACTAGACGAAGGAGCCAGCAGATTAAGTGTGGCGAAAATATTAGAATTCAAAGTGAACACAAATATATTCTTCGCTTACACTTCTAGGGGTGAACGGTCGGGATTGAACCGACGACCACGCGGACCACAACCGCGCGCTCTACCAACTGAGCTACGCCCACCATGCATACTTTAAAAAGCGGGTCAATATATACGGTTGGAAATGCACCTCCAAACGCTTTTAATGCAGTAAATTATCCTAATTTTTTAGGGACAAGATTCCGCACGAGTTGGCTATATACAGGGATTCCACCTGAATATTCTGGCCATAACTCACCCTGAATAAGAGGTCGACAATAATTTCTAAATGCCTGGGTAACATGAAAGCCATCCTCGCGGATATAGTCGGCGGGAAGCACCTTCTCCTTATTGGCGATATTAACTATATCAGTATGTCCAACTGACCAGGAGTAGGGTGTATCCGAATCCCTGACAATGGTTACCATCTGACCGTTGAGACCTTCAGCTGCCAGACGCACCGCTTCTTTTCCAACTGCAATGGCCTGTTCAACATCGGTCCTGGAAGCGATATGGCGAGCTGAGCGCTGGAAGTAATCAGGCAGGGTATTATGTACTTTGATGCTCAACTTATTCTTAATAAGATTAGAAATAAAATCTCCAGCCCCACCCAGCTGAGTGTGACCAAACATATCAACCGTTCCAGCATCGGCAACAAACTTACCTGCTTCATTCTGCAATCCTTCTGAGACTGCAATAACACAATATCCTATCTTGGCTCGAATTCTTTCAACTTCCGTCAGAAAAGCCTCTTCTCTGAAAGCAATTTCAGGCAACAGGATGATGTGTGGCCCCTCATTTTCATTGTTGGCAGCCATGGCAGTAGAAGCAGCAATCCAGCCAGCATGACGACCCATGGTCTCAGCCACGAAAGCTTTGGTGCTGTCATGATGCATGGAGGCCACATCAAAAGAAGCTTCACGCAGTGAGACAGCATGGTATTTGGCTACTGAACCAAATCCGGGACTGTTATCTGTGACGGGTAAATCATTATCAACAGTTTTGGGAACACCAATGCAGGTAACATCATAACCCATGTCATGGGAGAGTTGCGAAATTTTATAAGCTGTGTCCATTGAGTCATTACCTCCATTGTAAAAGAAGTAGCGGACATCATGGGCTTTAAAAACCTCAATAATTCGTTCAAAGTCAGCGCGATTCTTTTCCAGAGAAGGCAATTTTTTACGACAAGACCCAAATGCTGCTGAAGGTGTGTAAGGGAGTCGATCAATATCAGCAGCACTCTCCTGACTGATATCAACCAGATTTTCTTCGAGCACTCCATTAATACCATAGAGTCCACCATAGATGTTGTCAATGATACCAGATTCCCGGGCTGCCTTAATGACACCATAGGCAGATCCATTTATGACACTGGTGACGCCCCCTGATTGGGCGTATACGGCGTTTGCTTTAGCCATTTTTAATATTCTCCATTGTTAAATCTGAGTAATTATTCTTAGGAAATTCTTTCGCCGGATTTAAAATCCTTATCCAGCACCTGAAGTTCTTTAAGTTTGTCTTCTAATTTATTGAGCCGAGAGTTGGCAATCAGTGCAAACGCCAGTGCTGCCAATCCAAATACAAATCCCATAATTTCCATATTTAACTCCTACCAGTTGCGTGCTTTGCGGATGGCTTTGATGGCATAGGGTGCTGCTTCTTCAGCCAGATCCAGAAGTTTGAGAGCATATTGTTGAATTTCCCATTGGGCGCCTGCATGAATTCGTAATTCAACAAAGTGGATCAAATTGTGAAGATTAACAGAGGCGTACATCTCCGTATACATGTTCTGCGGAAGGACCATACGTGCCTGCTCTCTGGCCACACCCTGTTTGATTAAATCTTCATAAAACGTAAAGGCTCCTGCAGTATGTGTCTCCACGAGATCACGTATGTTTTTGCCATCTTTCGTTTCTTCGATCAGGTCATCGGTACTTGCCTGTCGGTTTGTTTCAGCCTGCTGGCGATAGGCCTTGGGCACATAAAATTCGAGATTCATGGATGTATAGCGACGACTGATCTCATTGTAGGACCAGGTGCGATGGCGGTGCCATTGGCGAGTCACAAATAGCGGGCATTTTACATGAAAGGTAAAGGCGACATGTTCAAAAGGGGAGGTATGTCTCTCATCAGCCAGATATTGAATAAGCACTTTATCTTTATCATCCAATTCTTCACGACGTTTTCCAAATGAAACTCTGGCTCCATTGACAATTTCCACATCAGATCCCATGGTGTTAATAAGTCGGACAAAACTGATCCCATCTCCCAGGACATCAAATGCTTCGAATTGTTTTGAATCATTACTCATTTTATTTCCCTTTCCGCGCATTGAATCTACTAATAAAAGCCGCTACCAAATCTTTATTTCCACCTGTCATCCCCGGCTTGATAATGGTGTCTGGCTGGTTGTATGATATTTTAGCCCCTGTTGTTGTCTTCATGGTGCCACCCAGTGCCAGTAATAGCGCATGTCCAGCACATACATCCCATTCGTTTTTAGGGCGTAAGGTGACAAAGAAGTCCTGTTGCCCTGCTGCGACCAGACCCAGTTTGTAAGCAACACTCCCGATGGGGATTAATTTTTTAAACTCATTGGCCCAAGGCTCCCAGAGGCCACGTCGTGTTTCTGAACGACTGTTTAAGCAGCCCACGTTTTTTAGTTCTGTCTCCTGACAAAGCACTGCCCTTTGATCCTGGTACCAGACTATCCCTGCTGCATCAGTTCTGATCAACTCCTCAGTAATGGGGTTGTAGAGCACGCCCAGAATTGGAACTCCATTATGCACCAGACCGATTGATGTCACAAAATCAGGAACCCCTTCAATAAACTCCTTGGTTCCATCGAGAGGATCAACAATCCAGACAAACTCTTTTTCAAGACGCTCCTGTGAGTCTATTGTTTCCTCGGATAACCACCCAAATTCTGGCGTCGCTTCCATGAGATATTGCTTCAAAAAAGCATCTGCCTCATGATCTGCAGTTGTTACCGGGTTATGGTATCCCTTGTCCTGAATCTCGTATGCATTTTTATAATATTTGATGAGAATGTGGCCGGCTTGAATGGCAGCCTCAGTGGCCAGGGCATGAAGATTTATCATGGGCGTATCATAACATTTTGCACCCCTTGGTGCCAGTTTCTATTTCGAGGTGCCGTGGCAAGTTTTTGGATAATAAGTATGGTAAATAGTCGGGGGGTTATTCATCTCTCAGTAGATCAGGAATGGCGATATCGGTTCGTTTTAAAAGACCTCGGTGATATTCGTATACCTTAGCGCTTATACGAGCGCCCACTTTTTGTGCAGCAGCGTGGTCATCCCAACCCCGTGTCAAAATAACCAGGACAAATGGAGGTGAATCTGGAGGATAAATCAGGGCAGCATCATGGGCGATACGCGTGATTGACCCAGTTTTATGTGCGACAATAACATCCTGTGGCAAACCAGCAGGTATCATGGTGTTAAACTGCTGACGTTTAAGAATTTCCTGCATTTCCTGACGAGAGGACTCAGTAACCAAATCTGATTTGTAAACAGCCTCCATGACCTTCATCATCCCATAAGCAGAAGTCACATTGTTTAGACCCAGATTGTATGCTTTAAGATCTTCCACACCCCGCATGACCAACACGCCATCTGCCTCGATCTTACGCATGGTAGCGCCAATTGAATCTGCACCCGTGTATTCAATTAATATGTTTGTCGCCAGATTGCTACTGTGGGTAATCATTTTTTCAATGAGGTCATAGAAGCTGAGATTTTGATCAATATAGGGGTATAGAATTTCATCTTTTTCGGATTCAACAGGTATGCTGAAGAGACTGGCATCAACAATACTGGTAAATTGATTCTTTACGGGGATTTCACGTTTCAAATCGATGATGCCCTTGTCCCTCATTTTAAATAACTGAAACATGATAGGGGTTTTTATCGTACTGGCTGCATGGAAGAGATCGTGGGCATTGTAGGCGAGAATTTCTCCCGTTTTCAGATTCATATACGCTATGCCGACTTCATGGGGAGCTGTGACCTCATCTGTCTTTTTCGTACCTGAGCAGGAAACAAGACCAAGAACAACAATAAGGTGAAGTGAAACGAGCCAGATATTTTTCATTTAGTGATTCCTTTATTGTCTTCACTTGAGCTGGCAGCAAAAACATTGTCGCCAAAATAATTTTCAACCTCTTTGCGAATGATCTCACCTTCAGTTGTATAGTGAGTCGCCATTCTCAGATAGAACTCAGGGAAGTATTCATATTCTACAGCCTCAATAAATCTTTTATCCTCGATAATCTCATCTCGCTGCAAACGACCCAGGTCATCATAATAAAGCCTATTCGCGCTGGCAGTTCCCGACAGTGTGGATGAAAAGGTTTTCCAGATGAGCTGATGCTCTTCATTGTATTGGTTTTCAATGGTATGAACAACGCCACCATTTTTATCAAGGGCTGTTTCGGTGAGCACCTGTCGCTGGTCATTGTGAGTGTAGTTGGAAATGAATACGGGTTTCCCCTGGGGGTCCATTTGGGCTGATTTTAGCAGTTTTCCAGCGCGATACGCATTGCGTTTCTCCCAGTTAGCCTCGCCACTGGAATTGTATGAAATAACCTGAATGTTCTTGCCCTGACCATTCAATTTAGAGACCACTCGAGAAGTCAAATCGCCCTTGAATTGTCCTGCAGAACCAACATTCCCAGGATCCAGCGGTGCATAGGTCGTGCTGGTGATGCTCCGCTCGGGGTGATCGTAAGTAACCTCCCTGTATATTGAGCCGTCTTTCTTCCTGTGGAGTTCTTTCAGGATACGCTTCTCCCTATCGAAAAATAACTCCCAATTCAAAAGCCCATCATCTGTAAATCGAAGTTGTGAGAGGAGTGTATCATGGAGTCCATATTTCGACTCAACCCTTATATAGTCAACATTTTTAAAGGTTGAACGTCGCGTTGTATCTCCACCAGGTCTTATGAGCCACGACTCACTTAGATCAAATTGATTGTTGTAAAAAAGGGTTTTATTAATACCGCCTCCATGATAGAAAACCCAGGTACCATCAAATGAGTCCGGTGATGCAAAGCGTTCGTAGAAGGCTGGTAGACCAAAACTATCGTAGAATCGACTCACAGCAGCAGTGAAGGTGTCAGGAAGCGCTGAAACTTCCTCGCGGATAACGCGCTCCTGGTCATCTCTGAACCATTTATGCCGCCACTTCGGTTTGCCTGACAGATCATACGTTACCTCATCAGCAACAAATCCTTTGGGGTTGAATTGCCGGACAGAAACTGGATGAAATCCCTCACGACTGGAAAAAATGCTGTCACGTAGGGGCAAGTCATTTTCATCCAAAAGAGACCGCTTGAAGACGGCGCCACTGCGAGGCAATCTATATTCAATTATTTTTGAGTCGGGGTTCTCACTACCGATCTCCTCGACAAAAGGGTCGGTATGACTGAATTTGTATATGTGTTGTACTTGACTGGGTGACGCAGGGTGTTTCCACGATCGCAGGGATTCTTGAAAAAGTTCAATATCTCCGAGATGGGTGAACAGGAAGCGCCCGTCTACACTAAAATTACTGCGCTCAATCACCCCCCTGGAATTATAGAACAGATCACTTGACCAGATTGGATTCCCTCCTGGATAAAGTTGGGAAATTCGTGTGACCTCTCCATCTGATTTAAAATCATATTTGTAAGGAGGCTTACCGGGTTCATAGATGGTTTGATGAACGAGTTCACCAAAAATAGAGTAGGTGTTCTGCAGCTCCAGTTCATCTGACCCGCGTCTGAAAGACTCGGTGTAGAGAAGTGAATCATTACCATCAAAAATCATCCTCATTCGTCGGTACCCATTCCGATCAAATAGAAAGAACTCACGGCTCAACAATTCATTCAGAGCGCCATACCAGGAGCGTTGACTCAGCTGCCCCTGCTTTTTGTAGCTCAGAAAACGCAGTTGGAGATGATGGTTGGGTTCTGAGAAGTAATACCCACCAATCAGCTCTTCTCCTGCATATACCAGAGAATCCGTCCGCAAGGCGCGACCATCTCTACCCAGATAGCTGATGCTTGTTAGCAGTCCATTTTCATCAAAGAAACGTTCCAGGGCAGGTCGTCCGTTTTTGTAATAAACAATCTCGGATCCAGTCTCGCCCTTATACTCAATTTTATCGGTCCAGTAGCTCCGTTCTTTATTTAAAAATTTACGGACAGGACGTAAGTATTCCTTGAGGTGCAAATCAGAAAGGAAGCATGAATTCAAGCCCACTACAATAATTGCAAAGAGGATGAAATATTGTGCCACCTTTTTGTTTATACCCGTCAACGATCAGACCTGTTGATCCATCTGTAGAACGTTAATAGCAGGACGACAATTCCTGCAAAGATGTACAATCCTCCGGGAAAAACAATATCCAGCATATCTAGTCGTTTATCAGCATCTTTGGTTTTAGCATGCGACTGACATTTTCAAGTTTGCCATCAGTCTCAGCTGGTTTGAGATTCAGAATTTTAGCAATGAGGGGGTAGATATTGATATTTTCAACCGTGGGATGAACATAACCATGTTTAAAGGCAGGACCTGATGCGTAAAAGATGGCATGCATATCCTTATATCGAGGATCATATCCATGAGCGCCTCCAATCATATCAAGTGGATATTTTCTATCTCCCCATCCAATACTCCAATGGAGATCAGGGGTTGCCACAATATCCATTACCCGGGAATTTTTACCATAGTGTAGCGTATCCGGGATACTGTCTTTCTTCCATACGTTTAGGTGTTCAGCCCGGTTGAGATTGATGTAAACAGAATCTTCAAACCCTGCCTTGACATCAAACATCCAGACCGGTGTGCTGCCCAGGGAAGTATCCAGCCAGGTTGGCTGAATGTAATCTTCAAAGTAAATCCACTTGTCGCCTGAAATTTGTGTCATGCCATGGTCTGCCGTCACAATAATATTTACCTGATCAGCAATGGGAAGTGTAGCCAGCTTTTGCCGGAAATCTCCAATCAAGCTATCAAGATACTCAAGTTTAATCCTGGTTTTGTCGCTTTCAGGACCGGTATTGTGGCCAACTTCGTCTGGTTCTGGATAATACCAGGTGATGAGGCGGGGGCGCTCCTTTTCAGGAAGGGATAGCCAGGAAATAACCGTATCTACTCTGGCTTCATATTGAAAGTGATGATCATATTTTTTCCATCTGGAAGGATAGGTGCCATTGACGGGAGCTTCGCTTCCCACCCAGTAGAAGGAGGCGGTCTTTAAGCCCTGTTTCTCTGCGGTAACCCAGATTGGTTCTCCGCCGTAAAAATCCTTATTCTCCACAGCCTTGCGGTCTCTGATCTTATAGTAGGCATCCATATCCGGGTCATAAAAGGTATTCTGCACAATTCCATGGTGGTCAGGATATAAACCTGTAGCAATGCTATAGTGATTTGGAAAAGTTTTACTGGGGAAGGAAGGTTGCAAGGATTCCATTTTAACCCCTTCACGTGCGATGGCTTCCAGATTGGGCATATCAGCCATTTGGGGGTAATCCCAACGACAGCCATCCAGGGATAACATGACCACATATTGTTTCTTTGGAATCTCTTTTACGTAGGGGTTGCTGGAACAGGCAACGATGACAAGAACAAACAGTAGTACTGGGGCAATTAATTTTATCTTTTTATGGATTTTCATGCTTTCCCTTTAACACCAGTTTCATTAGCAATGCTGGACTCGTTTTATGCGATCAATTTGAGAGCAATAATCTATCTGAAACAGGCAGTTAATTCAATACTGCATATCTGTTAGCCAGGGTCCCTGATTCCGATATAAAGCCCAGTTAAAGAGTTTTGTCTGATACATTTGATCAAAAAAGTTTGTGGGTTCACGATATCTGATTATCAGCGATCTTTAGATGAACAGTTTCCTTTCTGTTAAGTAATATGTCTCATA